>JANYLE010000087.1 GCA_025363795.1 Mariniphaga sp.
CCGCCTGATTCGGCTTCAAGATTCCGATCATTCAGCCTTTCGAATTTATCTTTTTGTGATGGCATAATTGTAATTAATTGAATTGTTGTTTAAAGTATTCTGAAATTACCTCGCTTTTGCGGTCGCACCAGCTTTTCCGCTAATGACATTCCTGTTGCATTTAAAATTTCGGAATATGGTTATTTCTTTCTCCACTAATGCAAGCTAACCTGATAGGACTAACTTATTTCCGCAGGTTCTTCCTCGTCAATTATGACTAAAAGTTGGTTTGTGTCCACTGTTTCACCCTCAGTGACTGGCACCTCTCTTACAATGCCACGGTTACCGGCTTTGAATTCACTCTCCATTTTCATGGCTGAGAGCACAATCAATGGTTGCCCCACTTCTACGCGATCTCCGGGTTTGACGTACACTTTGACCACTTTCCCGGGCATCGGGGAACGTATGGTATTGTCGTTGCTGATTGGTCCGGATTGCTTTCTGTTTTGACGGTATCGTGCCTCATTGTCGATCACTTCGACATCAAATTTGAAATACAGCGTGTTGACATTGTAATGTTTCGGTTCACTGGTTTCAATTACTTCAATATTGAAGGATTTTCCTTTGTAGAGAACGGAAAACTCCTCATTACTTACTTTTACAATATCGACTTCGTAAAGCTTATCGCCAACTGAAAGCGTGAGGACATTTCCTTCGTGTTTCACCTCTTTGACGATCTCACTTCGGTTATTAACTTTTAATTCAAGTTCCATATGCTATAAAATCTATGCAATGTGCTAATCTTCTGTTAAAATTACGTTCCCAGGCTTTGCGGAATCTTCCATTTTGGTCCCACGAAAACTTTCCGGTTTTATTCAGTAACCTAGATTCTCGCTGTAAACTTCCGCAGTTGTCGTTTCCAGTTACTTTCCCTTTTCTCTGAAGGAGCGGCATTGGCGATTTTACTGATCTCAAATTGAGAGAGGTACTGCGCAAATGTTGCAATCATTGCCATGTCTTCACTGCTACTGTCGCAGGTTCCATCGGACAGAAGAAATTCACTGTTTTCTTCAATAAAATGGGTATTGTAAGTTCCGTTTTTAAAATCTGGGGTATCCATAATTCTTTCTAGAAACCTGATGGTCGTTTTAACCCCTGTAATTTTATATTCAAAAAGGGCACGGCGCATTCTATCTATTGCCTCATCACGTGTACGACCCCAAACGATCAGTTTACTGATCAGCGAGTCATAATAGATGGGAATAGTATACCCTTCATATACGTAACTGTCACATCTGATGCCAAATCCATAAGGCTCAGTAATATGTGTGATCGTACCGGGATTGGGCATGAAATTATTCCTGGTGTCTTCTGCAATTATCCGGCACTCGATTGAATGACCGCTTTGTTTAAGATCTTTTTGTTTAAAAGGAAGTTTAGCCCCTTCTGCAATTCTGATTTGTTCTTTTACCAAATCAACTCCAACAACCCTTTCTGTAATCGGATGCTCAACCTGTAAACGGGTGTTCATCTCCAAAAAATAGAAATTAAGTTGTTCGTCCATGATAAATTCAATGGTTCCGGCGCCCTCGTAATTAGCCGCTTTGGCTGCTGCGACAGCACATTCTCCCATTGCAGTCCTGACTTCAGGTGTAAGCAGGGGAGAGGGTGTCTCTTCTACAACTTTCTGGTGACGGCGTTGGACGGAACACTCACGTTCGAACAGATGGACAGTATTTCCATATTGATCGGCAAGAATTTGAAATTCAATATGATGAGGTGAGTCAATGTATTTTTCAATGTATAAGGCATCATCGCCAAAGGAGGTCTTCGCTTCTGAACGTGCAGCACGTAAAGAACTTGCAATTTGTGATTCAAGCTTGACAAGACGCATTCCTTTACCACCACCTCCTGACGATGCTTTAATCATCACAGGTAGACCAATCTCTTTGATGCATTTTATTGCTTTCGCTTCGCTGGTTAATTTCTCAGTAGTGCCCGGTACCACGGGAACCCCCGCTGCAATCATCTTTTTGCGAGCACTGATCTTATCGCCCATCATCTCAATTGATTCAGGTGAAGGACCGATAAATTTTATTCCAGCTTCGCGACATCGTCGGGAGAAAGTGGAATTCTCTGACAGAAATCCATAACCCGGGTGAATGGCATCGGCACCAGATTTTTTAGCTGTTTCGATGATTTTTTCAATATTCAAATAACTCTCAGCTGAGGGTGCAGGGCCAATATTAAAAGCTTCATTGGCATATCTCACATGCATGGCTGTGCGGTCAGCATCACTAAAAACAGCTACGGTTTCAATCCCCATCTCGCGACACGAACGCATAACCCTGATAGCAATTTCTCCTCGGTTGGCAACCAGTACCTTTTTAATCAGTTTTTGTTCCATAAAAGATCTAATTGGCTCAAAATATTAAACTCAGACAAAAAATAAATTGGCAAGTCAATCTTAGGGTAACACGTGAATTTCGGAAATTGTTCTTCAGAATGCGCTTAGTTTTTCATTACGCCCATTTTTTACTTACTTGCATTGGTAAAATTAGTCTTTTTATGAAACTTCTGCTAATCAGTAATTCAACAATGCCCGGAGAGCCTTATCTCGATTATCCCAAAAAGGAAATCCGGAATTTTTTAGGTGAGAATAAAGTCAATGCTCTTTTTATTCCCTATGCCGCAGTAACTTTTTCCTTTGATCTTTATGAATCGAAAGTGGAGGAACGATTTGCCGAAATTGGTCACCATATTACATCAATTCACCACTTTAGCGATCCGGTTGAGGCAGTGCTTAATGCTGAAGCAATCGTGGTTGGCGGAGGAAATACCTGGCAGCTGGTTCGAATGATGCATGACAACCGGTTGATGGAAGCGATCCGGTCAAAGATTGAACAGGGGACTCCTTACATTGGATGGAGTGCCGGGTCGAATGTGGCTTGTCCAACGCTACAAACCACCAATGATATGCCGGTTATTGATCCAAAAGGATTTAATTGCATGGGATTAGTGCCATTTCAGATTAATCCCCATTATCTGGATACAAACCCTGAAGGACATGGCGGTGAGACTCGCGAACAGCGCATTGAAGAGTTCCTGGAGGTTAATCCTGAAATTACAGTTGTTGGGCTCCGCGAAGGGACGATGCTTAAATTGGAGAATAATTCGCTCAGAATGATTGGCAACCGAAATGCAAGAATTTTTAAGAAAGGAACTTCTCCCAAGGAATTGAGTTCCACCGATAGCTTTGATTTTTTGCTAAATTGTTGATTTTGATATTTTAATACAAAAGAGTTCGATGCAGACAAAAGCTGGTTCTTTGTGTCTTTTGTTGTTTTTGGTGGTTGTGGGTTGCACTCCTGCAAAGCTGATAACGGTCTATACAATTGGTGATTCTACAATGGCCAATAAAAAGGCTGAGGTGTATCCAGAAACCGGTTGGGGACAGGTTTTCCAGAATTATTTCGATCAGAAGGTAAAAGTGAGCAATCATGCAGTAAATGGCAGAAGTTCAAAGAGTTTTATCGATGAAGGTCGTTGGAAAACTGTCTGCGATAGTCTTAAACGGGGCGATTATGTTTTTATTCAGTTTGGACACAATGATGAGAAAGCCGATAAACCAGCTGTTTATACCGATCCTAAGACGAGTTACCGACAAAACCTCGAAAAATATATTTTGGAAACCCGGAAGAAAGGGGCAACTCCGGTTTTACTTACCCCAATTGTACGCCGTAAATTTGACGAATCCGGAAAACTGATCGAAACACACGGAGCATATCCCGATGCGGTGCGCGAAGTAGCGGTTCATCTTAACGTTCCAATGATCGATATGCACTTGCTTACCCGTGCATTGATCAGTTCGATGGGAGATGAGCCATCGAAGAAGATCTATTTATGGACGAAGCCGGACCCGAAATTTCCGGAAGGGAGAAAAGACGACACTCATTTATCTGTTGAGGGTGCGAAAACATTTGCCGGATTGGTTGCTGCAGAAATGGCAAAGATGAAAATTCCGCTGGCGCAACATTTGAAATAACCTTACAAAGACAGGAAAATTTCTGCGGTGCGAATTTCTGTTTGTCCAAATGCTTTTATTTAGTGGTTGTGCAATCGATTGTTTTAAGCAATCTGATTATATTTGCATCTATTATCTGATCCGTCAGGTGAGCAAATCCTGGATTTTATTCTAACAAAAACTATAAAAAATGAAGCAGAATTATTTTTCGTTGAAAGGTGTTATAGTGCTATTTATCTTTACGATGGCGCTTGATGGTTTTGCGCAGAAAACAGTCGGTCTCGATAACTGGTATAATCACGAAACCAATGCGAAAACCGGAAAGATTTTCCATTATACCTGGGACGATACCCAAAATAGCGGTTTTTCGCAATTAGGCGACTTGTTTAAAAGCAAAGGCGCTGATTTGAAAACCATCGGAGCCAAAGCCGACAAGAAAAGTCTTAAAGGAGTTGATGTTTATATTATTGTCGATCCCGACACGACTTCTGAAAATCCAAACCCAAATTATATTCTGCCAGATGATATCAAAGCAATCACCAAATGGGTAAAAGACGGTGGCGTACTACTGATTTTGGCGAATGATAAACCAAACTGTGAGTTTACCCATCTGAACCAACTTGGAAAAGAATTTGGGCTGCATTTTAATCCAGTTACCTTAAATCCCGTAACCGGAAAAGATTATAATATGGCAGCAGAAACCAACCTTCCAAATCATCCGCTGTTTAAAGGGGTGAATAAAATCTATATGAAAGAGGTCTGCTCCCTCAGTTTGAGTAAAGGTGCCAAAGCCGTTTTGACTGACAATAAACAAGTTTATATTGCCGAAACCTCGTTCGGGAAAGGATATGTTTTAGCAGTTGGCGATCCATGGTTGTACAACGAATATATCGACCACGCCATGTTGCCGTCTGATTTCGAGAATCTAAAGGCGGCTAATAATCTTACTGAATTTCTCCTTTCGAAGGTGAAAAAATAAATTTAAAGTACTTTTGTTTAGTGTTTTAATAGGATGGAATAACCGAAAGGCTGTCTTTGGACAATTTTCGGTTATTCCATCTTTTCAAAATTGATCCTAAGCTGAGGGCCATTAGGGTGTTCCTCCTGGTATTTTTCAACTATTGCACTGATTTCCCTTACACAACGGCCACACCCGGTTCCAGCCGCTGTAAATTTTTGAACACCAGCGATTGTGAAGGCTCCCATACGCAATATTTTTTTGATCTCCTGCGCTGAAACCTGGTTGCAGAGGCAGACCAATCGCTTTTGATTCATTGTCAATTATATATCAGTTGTTTCGGTATTTAAGACAAATTCTTTAAAATAATAAAAAGACCAGGATTCAATGTCTGTGTCATCAATCAAATATAATCAAAAATTACTATCTGCATAATTGCTGTTTTCTATTCATTAATTTTAGGGCGCTGTTTTGCCAAGTATGTCAATAGTGAAGTTAAATAGGTTTGGATATGAAATTATTAAATTGTGAAAATTACAATCTTGTAATAGAGTCACTTAGAAAAGTGAAGTTTAATCATCTATTTGCTCAGGCGGTTGTTGAGCAGAAGATTACCGGGCGGATCTATGTTGATAATTACACTTCGCCATCAAGTTTTTATATCGTCCATCCTTACGGGATGTCGCTGTTATTCGGCAATTGCGAAAATGAAGAGTTTAATCACCAATTGACTAAATATCTGATAAATAGTGAAAGCCAGCGCGATCAGGTAGAATGGATGCAAGTCTATCCGGCAGATTGGAGTTCTCACCTTTCAGTTTTACTTGAAAGACAACGCAGCCAACCCTCAAAAGATAAAGAGATTCTTGCTATCACTAATCGTTTACCGATTGAGGAACAGACAAGGGTCAACTTTAAATTTAATTCTGATAAATTTGGTGTGTTTAAAGCTCAGAATCGGTTAGGACAACTTGAAATATTTCGTACAGGCGAAGCTGAATTTAATGATATGCCGGGAACTGTTGTTCCGAAATTCTTTTGGAGAGATGTAACACAATTTCTAAGAGAAGGAATCGGGTTTAGCTTACGATATAATGGGGAACTGGCATGTACTGCCTTTGCCTCTTTTATTGAAAAGGGACAACTCGAATTAGGGATTGAAACAGCCCCTCAGTATCGCGGCAAGGGATTTGCCGGTTTGACTTGCGTTGCACTGATAGATTATTGCCTTGCTCATAAATTAGAGCCAATATGGTCCTGCAGAAAAGAGAATACCGGCTCATTTCAGCTAGCTCAAAAGTTGGGATTTGAGCCGGTTCGTTTCCATCCGTTTTACAAGTTGGATATTTGAATTGAGCCTGATTTATTACTTTGGATCATTGAATGTCAAATTGAAAACCACCACCTCTGGAGTATTCCCTAACCTTACAGGAGGTCCCCATGATCCGAAACCGGAAGAGACGTAGAAATTGGTATTCCCCTTTTTAAGATATCCCCAGCTGAGTTCAAATATTGCCTTAGTCATGTAGTTGAATGGCCAGAGCTGACCATGATGGGTATGTCCCGAAAGGTGAAGATCAACATCCTCTTTTACTGCCTCGTCCAGACCAAATGGCTGATGATTCATCACAATGATTGGAAAGGTTTTGTCAAGACCGGTCATAAGTTCATTCAAAGATTTTCTTCCTGTTCCTTCGCCCATCGTTCGGTTATCGCGGTCGTCGCGTCCAACGAGTTGCACCCCATTTGGCAAGACGAGAACTTTGTCGCGTAATAATTTGATATTAATGCTTTCCAGATAGGGCAAAGTTTTTTGGATTCCTCCGATATACTCATGATTTCCCGGGATCGCGTAAACTCCCATTGGTGTTCTGATCTCCTGGAAGTGCCGGCCAAGATTTTTACGGAGGGCCGCACCAACATCCCCATCGACCAGATCACCACAAAGCAACACTAAATCAGGCTTTTGTTTCGTAATGATCGAGACAAGGTGCTCTTCGCGGTTTTCTCCGATTAGTGCCCCCAAATGGATATCAGAGGCCATAACTATTTTCATCTGGTGATTTCCTGTAACCTTTTTGGGGATATTCAATGAGATCTCCTTTATCCGGGTGTTTAACGCATTAATGTGCCCTGCAAGAACAATCAATGACACAACCGCTATCGTCATGATGCCTAATCTAAACCGAAAATTCTGAGTTATCTCCGGAAGGAAATGGAAAAAATAATTTAAAAGGCGGACAAAATCAATCAGCAGTATTGCCAGCGTGAAATAGAGCATAAATGCCAGCCAAAAAGCACCTATCCGATAAATCCATTCTCCGATCAGCGAAGAATAGGTATGTTCAAGTATTTCGCCTATTACAAAACTCGCAACAATCAGCCAGAAGGTTATGATATATGTTTTCCGCCAGGCAGGCGATATTGAAAAGGCTTGTAAACCCCTCGTATATATCAAAAAATTGACTGAAAAATAGATCAAAAGAACTGTTCCAAAAAAAATAAGAAATGTGGTGGCTCGCATAATAGAAAATATTTTGTTCAAAAATAAACTTTATTTGAAGAAATCTAATAGACTCAAATGACAATATCAGACCCTAGTTTGTTCTGGAGCGGAGAGCAATCGCTCAATTTGTATATCTTTGTGAGGTGCTGAAATTCAAATAACCAGATTTATTATTTTCGGATGAGATATATTCAGATCGTAATTTCGTTGCTCATTTTCGTCTTGTTGTCGTGCAATGACGGAAACAGATGCTACGAATCGGTAGATACTTTGATGGTTGGTTCTTTCTCGATTAATGGGTTTAAACCTATTAATAGCCTGATCATTAATGGGGTTAACCGCAATGGCGTTGGTGATACACTGGTGAATGATACGCTATCGACTTTAACCAAAAGGTACACCTTCCCACTTTCATTGACTTCTGATTCGACAGGATTTGTTTTGAAAGCTAACGGAATCAAAGATACACTGTATGTCAGGCATACCTTGATAATGAGTTTTATATCAGAAAATTGCGGGTTTGCACCTAATTATATTATTTCCGGTTTCCGCTACACCAAAGGCATCGATTCGGTAAAAGTCACCGATAAAAAGGTTAATCCAAAATCAATAGAGAAATTAACGAATGACCAAAATATTCTCATCTATTTTAATTCTGCTGTTCATTAGCAGTTTGCAGGGTTTTTCGCAGAAAAAAGCCGAGGCTTGGCGTTACGAAGGTCCTCGATTCGGGATTGATCTGTCGCGGTTTTTAATGCCCTATATGCAGAAAGGGAAACGCAGTGCCTGGGAAATACAGGCAGATGTACCGTATAAAGGGAACTGGTTTCCAACTTTCGAGTTTGGAATGCAATCGTTTGACGATCAGCGCGACGGGTTTCATTACAAAAATAATGGCACCTATGCAAGATTGGGTGTTGATATGAATATTGTGAAATTTGAATCATTAAAAGATCACGATTTTGTATTTATTGGTGCCAGGTATGGTTATTCGCTCTTTAATCAGCAAACTGATGGCATAAGTTATACGAATTATTGGGGAGCGCTTAATTCTTCAATTCCGAGTCGGACGATGAACGCACATTGGGCAGAACTGGTTTTTGGGATGAAAGGAGAACTTTTCAGTAATTTCTTTTTGGGATGGACACTCAGGGCAAAATTTCCATTGGCTGTTACCAGCGATCCCAATATCAAACCTTATATAATTCCCGGGATAGGAAAAACCTCAAATGGTGTTCCTTTCGATTTTACAGTTGGAATCTATTACCGTTTCCCGATTTTTAGAACCAAGACCTTGCCGAAAGTAATTAAGATGGGCGGCAACACACACCCTGGCGAAGTTGACCCAAATGATCCTAACAATCCGAGAAACTCCGGCAACTCACAATATGGCTCCGGATCAATGAGAAATGGCGGGCAGTAATTCGCGGTATTTTACTAATGCTGACGTCTCCGCTTGATAATGCCGCCTGATGCTTCTTTTATTGTATTGGCAATAACGAATGCGTTAGGATCTACATCATGCACAAGGTTTTTCAATTTTCGCAATTCAAGTCGGGTAATAACGGTGAAAATAATATCACACTCGGCACTGATTTCAAATTTACCGGGCAAAAATCCCCTCTCTCCTTTGTATATCGTAATGCCTCTTCCTAAATTATTGACCAGCTGGTATTTAATTACTTCGCTTTTCCCTGAAATGATTGTTACGCCTGTATACGCCTGTATTCCTTCCACCACATAGTCGATACTGCGGGTGGCCGCAAAATAGGTAAGCATAGAATATAAAGCTGTTTCAATTCCAAATTTAAAGGCTGCTATACTAAAGATCAGGATGTTGATGCCGAGGATGATTTCAGTGATCGTAAAAGAAGTTCGT
>JANYLE010000147.1 GCA_025363795.1 Mariniphaga sp.
ATGAAAACAGCCAAAGAGAACAGTCTTTATCAATTTTTGAAAGGATATGCGACGCGGGCAGCTGACCGGATTACGGAGATGGTGAATTTTGATTTGGATATGCAGTTCCCCCAGCGCAAGTTGGTTGAATTCGGACAGGTAATCAGCAGGATCGTTTCAATGGACCTTGTATTACAACTTGAAGAAAAAGGATTTCGCAAAGATCTGGTTGAAAATACGCTAATTGTCTTAAAACAGGATATATCCGCGCTGCTAACCAATTTTCATTTTGCCAACAGCACCAAGGTAGTTGTTGAATATGAAGACAGCAGTTTCTGGCTCGATTTCTCGGAATAATGGGATTACAATTGGATCAATAGCGTTTCAATCGATTTCGGAAAAATCCTATCGTAAAAGACAATTAAACATCCGGTGATTTCATTCAGTGAAGTCACCGGATGTTTTTTTAGATATTCACTGTTGAAATAAACCGTCCATGCCTGTCATTCCCAATCGGATCAGTTAAAGCGTTTTTCAATAACCACGCAAACATATGCAGACCATTTGCATATCAATATTCTAAAAAATAAATTAAAAATAGTGCCCAAAAAGAGGTGACAATCAGCGCTCTTTTCCTATTAAATACTCAGAGATCAAACTATTTTCAAATCAGAGGCATTACCTATTATAATAAGAATTAAAAACGATTACAATAAATTTGCAAATAAACACATAAAGCGAGCCATTCAGAAGAACTTCAAACTTAAACGACAGGAGAATAAAAAAGATGCTAAAAGATTTATATTCCTTCCTCATTCATCCCCGAATAAATGAATTGCCAATCTCTCTGAATCTTAACCAATCGGTTTTGTTGGTTACCAGGATGCTATTATTCTATTTTGGGATTGCGATAGTAACGATGGCTTTGTTCCAACCAATTTTAAAATCTTTCGATTTATTACCCGAAAGAAGCTTAATATTATCAAAGATCCCCGTATCGTTCAAGTTGATTTTTTTTGTCCCCGTTTTTGAAGAAATCATATTCCGACTATCCTTGAAACTATCGAAGTACAATCTATTTCTGTCTTTGGCAACTTTATATTTTACACTTTTTTATCACACCTACAGCCTGCCTGTTTTATGTGTCAGCTCATTTATGATTGCATTGATTCCTAATCTGGGAATGATCCCTGAAACATTTTATTCAAGATTGGAATTAATCGGAAAGAAATACTTCCCTTTCATCTTTTATAGCCTGGCCATCAGTTTTGGATTGGCGCATTTGTCAAATTTTGTCAATTTAAGGATGGCACACTACCTTCTTTTCCCGCTGATTGTTTCCAACCAGATTATTATGGGATTAATTTTCGGATATGTCAGGGTTACCTTTAAGAATGGGTTTATTTACAGTGTTTTGCTTCACTTTCTGATCAATCTGCCGTTGATCTGGCTTACTCATCTGTGATAAATTTCGATTTTAAGGGTGAGTAAAGAATTATGAAAACTGAAGGACAAAAGGTTTTAAAACCATCGTGCGAAACCCGGTATCGGGAAGTTTGGGGTCCCGTGACTTGGAATCGCAGTAATAGTTAAGGCGATTACAATCGAAGATCGGAGTAGCCAAATCGCCAGACCTGCACCGTAATCATTCCGATCGCCACCAATCGTTACCCGGCGGCTATTTTGACTTCAAATACTCCCCCGTCGTAATAACGTTTGCGTAAAAACCACTCAACGCTGCCAAAAAACTATTGTGAACCTGTATGGCTTTTACCATCGCTCCATTGATTTCAAGATCCCTGGTTGCGCAGGCATCGCCAATCACGGTGCAGTTGAAACCAAAGTCTTTGGCCGCTCTCACTGTCGCATCGACGCACATGTGGGTCATCATACCACAAATAACAAGATCGGTAATATCCTTGTTTTTCAGATAGTCCAGCAATTCAGTCTCCCGGAAACCATTTGGGAAGTGCTTGACAATAACTTTTTCGTTCTCCATCGGTTTCACATTTTCGTGAATTTCCATCCCTTTGGTTAATGGCAGAAAGAATGTTGAATTCGGACGTGCAGCAAGGTGCTGAATATGAATGACCGGCAAACCATCCGATCTGAATTTTTCAAGGATCTGTCGGGCATTCAGGCTTGCCTCCTCAGAACCAACAAGCGGCATCCGCCCATTTTCGAAGTAGTCGTTCTGGATATCAATAATAATTAAAGCTTTATTCATCTTTTTAATTTCTTGTTTTTGCTGAGTAAAACCCAAAGTTACAGAAAAGCAAATCAGGGTTAAAGTGAAAATAATTCGTATCATATTAGCTCATTTAATTATAGAACAATGGGTCTTGTAATTCTTTCAGATTTAGACTACGAATATCACAATTATTTGTCGAAATTAAATCAATTCCACCTTTTCAAAAGGGGACGACATAAAAATAAGAAAAAATCTATCCCAGTCATTTTTTGTGTGGAGCGATTAATTGCAATTAACCAATCTGAATAATTACTTTTATCCATTCAAAACTTCCATAAACATTATTCTTCGATGAAGACGATCCTGACTTTACTGTTTACATTTTTGTGCTTTTTCTCCTTCTCACAACAGAAATCATTTAAACCGGGTGCGATCTGGCCCGATAATAACGGTGTGCATATCAATGCACACGGCGGAGGAATCCTGTTTCACAATGGCATTTACTACTGGTATGGCGAACACAAAATCGCGGGTAAAAGCGGTGCACTGGCAGAGGTTGGTGTTAGCTGTTATTCATCACGCGACCTTTATAACTGGAAAGATGAGGGAATTGCGCTCAAAGTGAATGAAACAGATTCGCTGAACGACATCGCCAAAGGTTGCATCCTCGAACGCCCTAAAGTGATTTATAATTCCAGGACCAAAAAATTTGTGATGTGGTTTCACCTCGAGCTGAAAGGCAAAGGCTATGATGCTGCTCGAAGCGGAGTTGCTGTCAGTGACAATCCCACGGGACCGTTTAATTTTGTAAATAGTTTCCGCCCTAATGCCGGTTATTGGCCGGTTAATGTTCAGCCTTTCCATAAAAAACCGGTTGCTTCAACGATTAAAGAAAAGTATTGCGGCGGTAAAGGTTGTCTGCCCGCACCACCTGATTCACTGAATATTCTCGGTCGCGATTTCAAAGGGGGACAAATGGCCCGCGACATGAACCTTTTCGTCGATGAGGATGGTTCGGCTTATCACATTTATTCTTCGGAAGAGAACAGCACGCTGCAAATTTCAAAACTTATGGACGATTATTTGTCTTACTCAGGTCAGTATTATCGGGTGTTTACCGAAAGGTATATGGAAGGGGCAGTTCTGTTTAAACGCAAAGGCAAATACTACATTATCGCGTCTGATTGCACCGGCTGGGCGCCAAATGCCGCACGGTCAGCCGTGGCCGATCAGATCTTTGGGAATTGGACAGAACTCGGAAACCCTTGTATTGGGGAAGGTGCGAACCTGACGTTTAAATCTCAAAGTACATTTGTCTTACCCGTTCAGGGAAAGAAAGATACTTTCATTTTCATGGGAGACCGTTGGATCGATAAAAATCTGATCGACAGCCGCTATATCTGGCTTCCAATTCAATTCAATGAAAAAGGAAATCCTGTTCTGAAATGGAAAGATGAATGGAGCTATTAGCGAAGAGAGTAACAGGGAAAATGAGAAGGTGAGAAATTGAAACTTATAAAAAACAGGCAACCGGTCACAATAACTGGTTGCCTGTTCTGGTTTTCTCAAATCTGCGAATAGTCGAGCGGCAACAAAAATACTTTGTTGACCACACTAACGGTGTTGGCAAATTCAGTCTTATTTTTGAGCACATTCCATTCGGAACTGTCTACAAATTTCTTCCAGTTTGCTGTACGCTCATCCATATTCTTGAATTCAAGCATATACATCAAAGCCGGCATTTGAGGCCCTGCGAGGATCTCGCCAAAAAAGACACAACGGAGTCCAACTTTATCAAAGATGCCAATCTCCTCACTGTTAAACATTTTTATCTTTCGCTGACCAGCCTCTTCGTTGTTGCTTTCATAAGTGCGTAATTCAAACATACCCCGTTCTTTTGAAGGCATCCGCAATTTTGGAATTGCATCGAAAGCTTCGAGCAGATAAGTTTCGTACCTTGTAAAAGTTCCCAGCTCAGCTGTCGTTTCGAAAAACCCTTTGGCAGCAGCCGTAAATGCTTCATCTTTCCATAAATCCTTTTTAATGGTCTGGTAATCGGCCATTGAAGGATAAATATGCAGGTAATAAACAACAGGCGGTTCTGTCAGACTGTATTCGCCGAAAGCGCCAACCTTCACCCCTTTTTGATTCATATACGGGATAAGTGCTTCCTTATAAAAAATTTCAATTTTGGTTTTAGCGCCACCATTTTTGAAATGGTACACTTTCCATTCATAGATCTCTTTCGATGCCGGAGGAGTCGTCTGCGAAGCCATTGCAGTTGCTGATGCAGCAGCCGAAGCAGCAGCAACAACAGCCGATGCTTTGATAAAGTTCCGTCTTTCCATTGTAAGTTTGAT
>JANYLE010000160.1 GCA_025363795.1 Mariniphaga sp.
AGCGGGCTAAATCCTGTTGTTTCTTTTATAAATGAATAAAACTCCTTTCTTGAAGAAGAAAAGAGTTTTATTCGATACCTTAAATCTCTTAACACTTTACTAAGAAAGTTTTTTAAAGATTACAGTTCCATTATGACCGCCAAACCCAAAAGTATTGCTTAATACATAGTTGAGTTCGCGTTTTTTGGCTTTATTAAATGTAAAGTCAATTTTCGGATCAATCTCCGGGTCAAGCTCGAAATGATTGATTGTTGGAGGAACAATGCTATCCCTCATTGCCAGGATAGAGGCAATGGCTTCAACAGCTCCAGCAGCACCTAATAAGTGACCTGTCATTGATTTCGTAGCACTAATGCTAAGATCGTAAATATGATCTCCAAATACCTTTTTGATGGCCTTTGGTTCAGCTATATCGCCCAGACCTGTTGAAGTTCCGTGAACATTAATATAGTCGATATCAGTAGGTTTTAGTCCTGCATCTTCCAAGGCTCTTTTCATTACCAGTTCTGCACCACCACCTTCAGGATCGGGAGCTGTCATGTGATAAGCATCGGTTGACATTCCTACACCTACAAGTTCGGCATAAATTGTCGCGCCACGTCGAACAGCGTGTTCATACTCTTCGAGAATTAAAGCGCCACCACCTTCTGCCATAACAAATCCATCGCGTCCAATGTCAAATGGTCTCGAAGCTGTTTTCGGATCATCATTACGTGTCGATAAGGCACGCATTGCATTAAAACCTCCTACACCAGCTTCGTTGATTGCTGATTCAGATCCACCTGCGATAAAGATATTTGCCTTGCCGAGACGAATATACGTGGCAGCATCAATCATTGCGTGTGTTGCTGAAGCGCAAGCCGTAACAGTTGTGATTGTTGGTCCGCGGAAACCGTATTTTAATGCGATGTTACCGCTGGCCATATTGGAAATCATTTTTGGGATGAAATATGGAGAGAACCTGGGATTTTCAGGTTTGGCGTTATACTCAGTTATAACTTGTAAAAAAGTATTTAACCCACCGATTCCTGCACCCCAAATAACCCCAACTTCATCTTTATCTATTTTATCAAGATCCAGACCCGAGTGTTTGATAGCTTGAGCAGCTGCGATATAGGCAAACTGCGCATACATATCATGTTTCGGAACATCCTTCTTTTCAAGGTATTCCGTCGGGTCGAAATTTTTCACTTCACAGGCAAACTGCGTTTTGAAGTGGGTTGCATCAAAACGAGTAATGGGGCCGGCACCGCTAACCCCATTGCACAAGTTTTCCCAGAATTCATCTATGTTCTTACCAAGCGGGTTTATCGTGCCCAATCCGGTTACAACAACTCGTTTTAATTCCATAGTAAGCTTTTGAGCCCTTTATTAGTGTAAATCAGGATTACTTTGCGTTTTCAGTAATGTAGTTAATAGCATCTCCTACAGTTCCGATTTTTTCAGCCTGATCATCGGGGATTGCTATATTGAATTCTTTTTCGAATTCCATAATTAACTCTACGGTATCAAGAGAATCGGCACCTAAATCATTGGTAAATGATGCTTCCGGTGTAACTTCGCTTTCATCAACACCAAGTTTATCAACAATGATCGCTTTTACTTTCGCTGAAATGTCAGACATGATTTTTTAAGTTTTAACGTGAATACTATTACTAAATTTACTCGCTGAATTTTTCAATTAGCGAGTGCAAAGAAACGAAGAAAGAAATTTATCTTCCAAATATTTAGACGAGAATCTATTAATTTGGGCATCAAATTTACGACCATCGGTTCGTTTTAAAACATATCGTTCGAATGTTCTAATTTTCAATGTTGTATAAAAAGGTGTATATGAAAAGTATAGCTCTGTTTGCTTCTGGGTCTGGCAGTAATGCCGAGAATATTATCCGCTACTTCAAAAACCATCCAAATGTGAGGGTTGATTCGGTTTGGTCGAATAAAAAAGATGCTTTTGTACTCAAAAGAGCACAAAATCTGGGTGTCGAATCGCGGTATTTTTCACGCGACGAGTTTTTAGGATCCGACAAATTGCTTCGGGAACTGCAAAGCCGAAACGTAAAAGTGATTGTGTTGGCAGGTTTCCTTTGGTTGGTACCTCCGGAATTTATAGATGCATTTACTATAATTAATATTCATCCAGCCCTCTTACCCGGGTATGGTGGAAAAGGAATGTATGGTTCTTTTGTTCACGAAGAAGTTGTTCGTAATAAGGAAAAAGAATCCGGAATTACGATTCACCTGGTTAACAAAGAGTATGACAAAGGGGAGCATCTGCTCCAGGTAAAATGTCCTGTATTTCCTGATGACACTGCCGACACTTTGGCTGCAAGAATTCATGAACTTGAATACCAGTATTTCCCTCGCGCAATTGAGGATTTTCTGAATAAAAATATATAAAATTAATATGGGTATAAAGTTTCCACAATATCTTAAGCCGGGTGATAAGGTATCAATTATCTCTCCGGCAGGGATAATTGATCCCCAAATAGTACAACGCGGTGCAGAATTACTTCGTCAGCAGGGATTTAAGGTCGAGATTGGACATCACGCCTTTGACTCCGCAGGTATATTCGCAGGTTCAGATTCTGATCGCGCAAATGATTTGCAAAAAGCGCTTGACGATAAGTCAGTTAAAGCGATATTTTTCTCTCGCGGTGGTTACGGATCCATGCGGACCCACCACCAGATTAACTGGTCATCCTTTTTCAAACGGCCGAAATGGTTGGTCGGATTCAGTGATATTACGGTCTTTCATGCTTATCTGTCCCGTCACAATATTGCATCAATGCATGGTGTAATGACCGCATGGTTTGAAAAGGATGGAGAGCCAACTGAAAGTTTCTTACAGATGATGAATCTGTTAAAAGGGAAAGCAGCAGATTATAAACTTGATCCAAATCCATTAAACAGATTGGGTACAGCTTCAGGAATTCTGACTGGTGGGAATTTATCCATAATACAAAGTCTGCGGGGTACACCACTTGACATATTGCCTAAAGGAAAGATTTTATTTATCGAGGATATAGGAGAATACCATTATCATATCGACCGAATGATGCAGAATCTTAAGGCAGGTCGGATACTTGAACAACTTTCCGGATTGATTGTTGGATATTTTACTGAAATGAAAGATGGAGAAACTCCTTATGGGAAAACAGCTTACGAGGTTATCAAAGAGGCGGTTGCCCCTTATCAATATCCAGTTGTTTTCGGTTTTCCATCCGGACACGAATTGCCTAACTATCCGCTTCTTATGGGCAGCAAAATATCCTTGAATGTTTTCGAAGATCACGTGAATATTCTAAAATATAACTAATCAGAACGGATGACTCCACCAAAGGAACTTGGGAACAAGGGCGAACAAATAGCTGCTAAATATCTTCAAAAAGAGGGGTATAAGATTTTGGCACGTAACTGGTATTTCGATCATAAGGAGGTGGATATTATTGCGCAGCAGGGTGACGAGATCGTAATCGTTGAGGTGAAGACCCGTGAAGGTGATTATTTTGAAGAACCATGGGAAGCGGTTTCAACGGCGAAGATCAGAAACCTTGTCGAAGTGGCAGATGAATGGCTGAACCAGAAAAATATTGATTTAGAAACCCGGTTTGATGTGATTTCTATCGTATTCTCAGATGATGTCCATTACGAGTTAACTCATTTTCCCGGTGCATTTATTCCACCAGTCAATTGAAAAATCGATTAACAGATATATTTTTTAATTTTGATGAAAATTTAGATGAATATAGAAGAGATCAGAGCTTATTGCCTCACAAAAAAAGGAACTGAAGAAGGTTTTCCGTTTGGTGATACCACCCTTGTAATTAAGGTTGGCGGTAAGATTTTTATTCTAATGAGTCTGGACAGGGATCCTTCAATGAATCTTAAATGCGATCCAGACCGGGCGATTGAGCTGCGCGAAGCAAATCCGGCAATTATACCGGGTTATCATATGAATAAGAAGCATTGGAATACTATACTACTGGATGGGTCATTACCAGGAAGTTTGATAAAAGAGATGATCGATCACTCTTACAACCTGATATTTGAGTCTTTGCCCGGCAAACTCCGGTTAGAAATAGAACAGAATTTTTAAATTATACAACTATGATTTTCAATTTAAACGGAGCCGAATACATCGAGCTAATCAAATTACTAAAATTGCTTCATATTGCTGAATCGGGGGGCCATGCAAAAATAATGGTGGAGGATGGTGAAGTGAAATTGAATGGTGAAGTGGAATTTCGCAAAAGAGCCAAATTGCGCGTGGGTGATATTGTGGAGGCATCAGGGAAAAAAATTACGATAGAAGCTTAGGCTCATTTGTGAGTAATTTGATTTTAATGGCTTGATTGGAAATGCCCCAATCGATCGGGACTCGTTGTATTTCAGGGCAAATTGTTTAGGGTGGCAAGGAGCTATAGGATAAGAATCAACTAACAACAGAATAAACTTTTATGAGCAAAAAATCTTATCAGGTTTTTATTATAGCGCTTATAGCCGCTTTGGGAGGTTTTTTATTTGGTTTCGATACGGCCGTTATTTCGGGTACCACAGCTGATCTGGAACGCATTTTCTCGCTCGATAAATCCTCTTTGGGCTTCACTGTTGCCATCGCGTTGATTGGCACAATTGTCGGGACGTTGATTGTTGGCAAGCCTGCTGATCTTTATGGACGAAGGAAGGTGTTAATTATAACGGCTGTACTCTATACTATTTCTGCTTTTGGTTGTGCTTTCTCCTTTAGCTGGGAAACCTTGCTCTTTGCGAGATTCTTGGGAGGTATTGGTGTTGGTGTCGTTTCTGTCGTTGGTCCGATGTATATTGCGGAAATTGCTCCTGCGACCAAACGCGGACGATTAGTCGGACTTTTCCAATTTAATGTGGTTTTCGGAATCCTGATGGCTTACTTCTCCAATTATATTGTTGGACTTTTCGGTTTGGGGGATGTCGAGTGGCGATGGAAGCTTGGCATCCAGGCTATTCCATCAATTATCTTTTTCTTTGCATTGTTCTTCATTCCACGCAGTCCGAGATGGTTAATGAAAAAAGGGTATATCGATGAGGCGCGATCAGTGCTTACAAGAGTCGGAGAGGAGCAAATTGATAAAGTGATGAATGAAATTCAGGAGTCAATAAATATAGATCATGGATCAGGAGATCGGTTGTTTAGTAAGAAATTCTCCTTCCCGATTTTCCTTGCTGTTTCAATCGCAATATTCAATCAGCTATCCGGAATTAATGCTTTGCTCTATTACCTGAACAATATTTTCGCACAAGCCGGGTTTGATAAAGTGTCGGGTGATCTGCAATCGGTTGCTGTTGGCGCAACTAATTTGATGTTTACAATGATTGCGATGTCTATTATCGATAAAGTAGGACGTAAAACACTTTTGTTGGTTGGCTCCGTCGGAACTGCAATTTGTATGGCCGGTGTTTCGGTTATCTTTTTTACCAACAGTTATCAATATCTATTAGTTTACCTGCTTGTCGGCTACATCGCATTCTTCGGCTTTTCTCAAGGAGCTGTGATCTGGGTTTATATAAGCGAGGTATTTCCCAACTCGGTCAGATCGAAGGGGCAAGCATTAGGCAGTTTTACCCATTGGGTTATGGCCGCAATAGTTTCGTGGAGTTTTCCGGTACTTGCCGCTCATTCGGGAGGTATCCCTTTTGTCTTTTTTGGTGTAATGATGATCGTTCAGTTTTTCGTGGTTTTCTTTTTCTATCCCGAGACAAAAGGAAAATCGTTGGAGCAGCTTCAGAAGGATTTGATTAAATAATCATTCACTTTATTATTTTTGCAAAGTTAACGCTATGTTAAATAATTAATATGGATAAGCTATCCTGAGAAATATTGCTTTTGTTGAAGCAACTTACTTGTATTTTTGTCGTCTTATATTTTGTGGTCCCATTTCCCTCCTTTTTTCTCCAAAAAGGAGCCGGATTTGTTCTTACACAAGATAGAATACAATCCGGATACTGATTTCCGGATAAACAGAATAGAGGATGATTAAATATATAACCCTGCTAATATGTGCGTTAATACTTTCTTTTTCGAATGTTAGCGGGCAAAAAACAGAAATATCAGGCAAAATTTTGGAAGCCGGATCCAATGATCCAATTCCTTATGTCACCATTGTTTTCAAGGGTACCTACACTGGAACAATGTCTGACCTCAATGGAAATTACAATTTAAGTACCACAAAGCCTACTTCAGTAGTCGAATTCTCAGCCATCGGCTTCAAAAAACAGTCGTTTACGATTAAGTTGAATCAGGTAAACAAGATTGACGTAGTAATGGAGGAAGAGGTCGTTTCAATAGGTGAAATTTCGGTCCGGCCTGGTGAGAATCCTGCAATTCCGCTCTTTCGAAAGATTATAGATCACAAAAAGGACAATAATCCATCTGATTTACCATCCTGGGAAAGCCGGCTTTACACAAAAACGGAGATTGATCTTAAAAACGTGAATGGTTCGCTTCGTAAAATAAAATTGCTGAAGCAATTCGATTTCGTCTTTAATTATATCGATTCTCTTGAAATTGAAGGGAAGACATTTCTTCCTGTTTTCTTTACTGAAACCATCTCCAATTATTTTCATAACAGTATCACGAAAACAAATCGCGAAGAGATTCTTGCGAATAAAGCTTCAGGAATGACCACGGATATGATTACCCAATTTACGGGGAAAATGTACGAAGGGGTTAATCCATACGATAACTATGTGATGATTACAGATATTGGTCTGATCTCTCCATTAAACTCACTTGGCCTGCAATTCTATCGTTACTATTTATTGGATAGTACGATAGTAGATAATCACAAGATTTATGAAATCTCCTTTAAACCCCGGCTTCCCCAGGAGCCGACTTTCAGAGGCAAGTTCTGGATCGAGGATCAGAGTTTTGCATTGACCAAGCTTGAGATGCAGTTATCCGAAAAAGCGAATGTCAACTTTCTGAACAACTTTCAGTATAAGGTTGAATTTAAAAAGAATGAAGGGCGTTGGGTCCCCCAAAATGAGTTACTGATTGCGGACCTGAATATTAAAAAGGATAAGGATTCGGAAAGTATCGGATTAATGGGCCGCAAGACCAATGTTTACCAGGATTTCAAATTTACAGAAGTTCCTTCAGAAGAAATAAAACAAAAGAAAGGAATTGTTGTAAGCAAGGATGCCACAAAAAAAGATGAGCTTTTCTGGGAATCATCGCGGCCGATCGAATTGCAACGCAGAGAGGCTGGCATTTACAACATGGTTGATTCTATCAAGAATGTCCCGCTTTATAAGACCGTGGCAGAATACTTGTATATGTTCTATTATGGCTATCGCGATCTTGGGAAAATAGAGGTTGGTCCATATTATTACCTCTTTAGTTCAAATAAGATTGAAGGTCCAAGAGTCAGGGTGGGAGGTCGTACAACCATGAAATTTAATCCCAACTTTCGTCTCAATGGTTATGGTGCCTACGGATTTACGGATCATGATTTTAAATATGGCGGGGGCATCGAATACTATTTCTCGAAAAAGCCCCGTACATTGATCAGTCTGCAGGGGCAGCATGATTATGAGTTGCTGGGCAAAAGTTCTAATGCCTTGATGTCTGATAATATATTGACATCGGTGCTTAGTAAAAATCCAATTACCAAACTGAATATGATTGATCGGATAGAAGCTACCTTTAACAAGGAGTGGGTCCTCGGGTTCTCGAATCAACTTTCGGTTACATCTACAAAAATCGCTTCCAGTTTATACGTTCCTTTTACAGATAATCTTGGTAACCAGGTTCCATATATAAGAACCGGAGAGATCAAAATGAATACCCGCTGGACAAAAGGAACAAATATTATTCAGGATGGATTTGAACGGAATACTTTTGGAAATTACGATCCTGTATTTAATTTTGGCGTAACCGCAGGATTGAAAGGTTTTATGGGTGGCGATTACAATTATCTGAAAGCTGACGCGAACCTTTCTGGTAAAATTGTGTTAAATCCCTTTGGGTTCACAACGTATTACCTTCAGGCTGGAAAAATTTGGGGCGATGTCCCGTTCCCCTTGCTAAAAATTCATGAAGGAAACGAAACGTATGCTTTTGATCCATATGCATTTAATTTGATGGATTACCAGGAATTTGTAAGCGATACTTATCTCAGTCTTTTCCTGGAACATCATTTTCAGGGGTTCTTTCTGAATAAAATTCCATTATTCCGGAAGTTGAAATGGAGAGAGGTAGTAGGAGTTCGTTCATTGATTGGGAATTATGATCCGGCCAAACATACAGCATTGGTTTTCCCGACAGGAATGAAAGGATTGGGAAACACACCGTATACTGAATTCTCTGCCGGAATTGAGAACATTTTCAAGATAATACGGGTTGATGCAGTATGGCGATATAATTATAACCAGGATAGGAAAACAAAACTTGGGATCATGTTTTCGTTGCAGTTATCGCTTTAGAGGAATAAAGTAAGATTCCAAGTGTGTGAGATGAAATTCGTTTCATGCGTTTATAATTTTTTTTAATGGTCGCATGGGATCGAAGATCAGCGAAGCTAATAGCCAAATAATCATTTTCGGTTTGCGAGAAGTTTCCGCTCATGGCTATTTCATCTTTAATTTAAATCAGGAATTACGTATAACGTTAATATCATCATATATGAATAAAGATTTCAAAATCAGCAAGGCTTTTTTTATCCCAATAGCAATTGTTTTGGTGGCTTTTTCGTTGAGTAGCTGCAAAAAGAATCTTTCGTCTGATTCTCTTTATACGCCTACGGCTGCTGATGTTACTTCAACGGCTACACTTGCAGACCTGGAGGCGGGTCGTAATTTGTTTATTAGCAAATGCGGTGCCTGTCATTCGCTTTACAGCCCGGATAGCTACTCCGCAGCATCATGGAAGAGCATTGTCCCTAATATGGCTTCCAGAACAAATCTAACAGCTGCACAAATCACGCAGGTCACCAAATATGTCACAAGGGGCAAATAATTATCTTATTAAGGAAAAGTTCACCTTTTCGTTTCAAAGAAGCGTTTCATCAATAGTGCGCATTCATTTTGCAGAATTCCACCCAATAGCACAGTTTTAGGGTGAAGTGCGGCAGGTGCAAATTTCAGGAATCCGCGTTTTTCATCACTTGCGCCATATACAATCCGATCGATCTGCGACCAGCCTAATGCACCAGCACACATGATGCACGGCTCCAACGTAATGTATAAGGTACAGCCTGTCAGGTATTTTCCTCCCAACATATTGGCAGCTGCCGTAATTGCCTGCATTTCAGCGTGAGCTGTCACGTCATTCAAGGTTTCGGTCAGGTTATGGGCTCTTGTTATAATTTTGTTTTGGCATACCACCAATGCCCCTACGGGAATTTCTCCTTCTGCAAAAGCTTGTTCTGCCTCGGCCAGGGCTCGCTTCATGAAATATACATCATCAAAAGGGTCTATCATATTCGCTTTTTTTTCTCTGTCAAAAGTAAACGATATTCATTACTTCTGGTATTCTAAATGTCAGTGTCCATTCCACGACTGTCAGTGTCCATCCAACGAATGTCAATGTCCATTCCACGACTGTCAGTGTCCATTCCACGACTGTCAATGTCCATTCCACGACTGTCAGTGTCCATTCCACGACTGTCAATGTCCATCCAACGAATGTCAATGTCCATCCAACGAATGTTAATGCTCATCCAACGTATGTAAGCATCCATCCAACGTGTGTTAATACTCATCCAACGTATGTAAGCATCCATCCAACGTGTGTTAATGCTCATCCAACGTATGTAAGCATCCATCCAACGAATGTTAATGCTCATCCAACGAATGTCAGCACTTGAAATGTGCTCTTTCGATGTCGTGCGATTCGAAATAGTTCCTTGGCTCAAATCGAATCAGGGGAAGGGTGATTTTAGATTTTCTAATCTTGCCGTAGTTTTGTAATTTTACGCCTTAAACATACAAAGCAATTAAATGTACAGAAATTTTACTTGCGGTGAGCTGCGACTGACACATATCGGTCAGGAACCTGTTTTGGCTGGCTGGGTTCAGACAGTGCGAAACCTTGGCGCTATGACCTTTATCGATATTCGTGACCGTTATGGCATCACGCAATTGGTAGCTGATGAAAATACTTCTGCTCAGCTGAAAGAGCAATTCGATAAATTGGGACGTGAATTTGTGATCCAGGTAAAAGGAGTTGTGAGGGAGCGTTCGAGTAAAAATTTAAAAATTCCTACCGGAGAAATTGAGGTTGATATTAAGGAGTTGACTGTGCTTAATAAAGCCGCAGTACCTCCGTTCACGATTCAGGATGATACCGATGGCGGAGACGAATTAAGGATGAAATTCAGATACCTTGATCTTAGGCGCGAGACGGTTCGGAAGAATCTTGAGTTGAGGGCTAAAATGGCACATATTATCCGCAATTATCTCGATGAACTTCAGTTTATTGAGACGGAAACACCTGTCCTGATGAAGTCAACACCTGAAGGTGCACGTGACTTTGTGGTTCCATCGCGCATGAATCCAAACCAGTTTTATGCACTTCCGCAATCACCCCAGATTTTCAAACAATTGTTGATGGTTGCCGGATTCGACCGCTATTACCAGATTGTGAAGTGTTTCCGTGATGAAGACCTTCGTGCCGACCGCCAGCCAGAGTTTACGCAAATTGACTGTGAGATGTCGTTTGTTGAGCAGGAAGATGTACTGAACATGTTTGAAGGTCTTGCCCGTCACATGTTTAAAGAGATTAAGGGGATCGATCCGGGTGAGTTTCCACGCATGACATGGGCCGATGCGATGGAGAATTACGGTAACGATAAACCGGATATTCGCTTTGGAATGAAATTCAAAAACCTGACTGAAATTGTCAAAGGCAAAGAATTTAAAGTGTTTGACGAAGCCGAATACATTGTCGGAATCTGTGCGCCGGGTTGTGGCGAATATACGCGCAAACAACTTGATGCGCTTACCGAATTTGTTAAACGTCCCCAGGTTGGTGCCAAAGGATTGGTTTATGCCAAAGTAAATGAAGACGGAAGTGTGAAATCTTCGGTCGATAAGTTTTATACGCAGGAAGATCTTGCAAAATGGGTTGCTATTTTCGGGGCAAAACCCGGCGACTTAATCCTGATCATTTCAGGAGAAAGAATGCGGGCATTGTCCGCGTTGTCGGTACTGCGTCTCGAAATGGGGAACCAGTGCGGATTAACAGACAAGGAGAATTTCAAGCCACTTTGGGTAATCGATTTCCCGTTGCTTGAATGGGATGCAGACTCAGCTCGT
>JANYLE010000161.1 GCA_025363795.1 Mariniphaga sp.
TGGAACTTGCTCAGTAACTACAGATGCTGAGGTGATTGAACGAATGAGGTTGTTTGGAGAATATGCCGGAATGGCCTTCCAGATTAAGGATGATCTGTTTGATTACCAAAAATCGAACCTGATTGGCAAACCCACCGGAAACGATCTGCGTGAAAAGAAAATAACCCTTCCACTCATTCATGCACTGAACAAGGCTGAAAACGGCGAGAAAGCACGGATTTTTAAAATTGTCCGCAACAAATTAAAGTCCTCTGCCGATATACAGGCTGTTAATAAATTTGTTGAAGCGTATGGCGGCTTCAAGTATGCCGAAGAGGTGATGAATGGTTTCAATGAAAAAGCAATTGCCCAACTTGCTTCTTACCCCGATTCGGAGGTCAAATCTGCCTTGGTCGAGTATGTGAATTATATCACTTCAAGGGTGAGCTAAAAAAGAGGATGCCTAAATGACATCCTCTAAAGTCGGTTTATATTTTGGAAATGTTCAGAAATACGATACGCTTTCCCCTTTTATGGAGGTAAGCAGGTTATTCGCCAAACGGCTTGCTCCAATTCTGAATAGCTTATTATTCAGCCATTCATCCCCCAAAACTTCTTTCACAATGGCGATATATTTAAGAACATCAGCAGTTTCGACAATTCCACCAGCCGCTTTAAACCCTATCTTTTTATTGGTCTTTTCGTAGTAATATTTAATGGCACTGCACATTACCCAGGCGGCTTCGGGTGTTGCGGCTGGTTCTGACTTTCCGGTGGAGGTTTTAATAAAATCGGCCCCAGCCTGCATGGCAAGAATGGATGCTTTCCAAATATTGGTATAACTCTTCAATGCCCCCGTTTCTAAGATTACTTTCAAATGAGCTGCCCCGCAAGCTTTTTTCAATACCAGGATTTCTTCAATCGTTGAAGTGTAGTCTTCGGCAAAGAATTTCCCCAAATTCAGGACGATATCTATTTCATCGGCTTTTTTGGCAACTGCCATTTGGATCTCAAGCACTTTGACCTCTAAAAAAGTTTGCGACGACGGGAATCCTCCGGCGACTGATGCAATTTTTACAGCCGGAACTTTAAGTTTCTTCTTAACTGCTTTAACTAACGTAGGATAAACGCAGATGGCTGCAACATTGGGGAATCCGGGGAATTCTTCAGCAAACCCCGAAACTTTCATTGCAAATTTTTCACCCTGAGCCTCATTGTCCGTAGAATTCAGCGTTGTTAAATCAATACAGGATAAAGCCAGTTCATACCATTCGCGACTTTTCAATTCCTTCGATTTTTCTATAATATCACTGACCGCTTTTTCCACTTCACCTTCCGGGAATTCCCGATCATTACTTCCTAAAAGCCATTTCATTTCTTTATTTTTTTAAATCGAGGTTTCCGAAATCTGCGTCTCAACCTCATTTTGTTAATATTAAATTCTAAACAATAAGGACTCGCCAATACTCATCTTTCTGTCTAAATGCGATTTTCATGGCTCGTTTGACATTTTTATCCAGCTGAAATTTAAGTAAATAGTTTATCGTTATTTAAATGACGTGAATGATCACGCTCCGTTTTTTTCTCCATATTTTTCATAAATGCTGCGGTGAGATCAACACCGGTCTGGTTGGCCAGACAGACGATCACCCAAAGTACATCTGCAAGTTCATCAGCAAGATCACCATCGGCTTCACCATTTTTGGTGGATTGGTCACCATATTTACGGGCAATGATACGGGCAACTTCGCCCACCTCTTCAGTAAGGATGGCCATATTGGTCAATTCACTAAAGTAGCGAACCCCGTATTTTGTGATCCATTCATGAACAGCAGCTTGTGCATCTCTAATCGTAATATTTTCATTCATCTTGTGATATTTTCAAAATTCTTTATTCTTGGAATCAATGATGATTGTAACCGGACCATCGTTTGTCAGCTTCACCATCATTTGGGCGCCAAACTCTCCGGTTTGAACCTTCTTACCCAGATTTTCAGAGAGCGTCTCCACAAATTGGTGATAAAGAGGAATTGAAATGTTTGGAGGTGCGGCATTAATATAGGATGGACGGTTTCCTTTTTTGGTTTTAGCATGAAGTGTAAACTGGCTCACCACAAGAATTTCGCCATCAATATCTTTCACACAAAGGTTCATTACGCCTTCATTATCATCAAAAATTCGTAATTGCGTGATTTTCTTACAAGTCCATGATAGATCTGCATCAGAATCCTCAGTTTCGAAACTTGCCAGCACAAGCAGGCCCTGAAGAATTGTCGATTTCAATTCTTCACTAATAGTTACTGATGCTTCAGATACACGCTGGATGACAACTCTCATAAAAAAGAAATTGATCCCAAATTTAACAAATTGTTTTAAATTACCATTTTTAAAAGCCCAATCACTGCCAGATAGCGGGTAATTTTACCGATTATCATAAAATAATAGTCAATGCGGGGGAAATGCGGAAATTCCTCCAAACGTATTTCCGGCCGTCGCTACTACAAGGGAAGTGACGACATCTAATTTATTATAAATCAGCAAGGAGGGTATCGCCTCTGAATTAAAAAGGAAGATAGAACCGGAAAGAAAGCTGGCAAGAAAAAGTCCGAATAACCCGTATTGAAAAAAGAAATCGATCATTTAGCTTCAAAGATGATTGATTGGAGCGACCAAGAGCCAATGAACAAGTTTGGAAAATGACAGACTGATCGAATGAACGGAATCAATAAGATTGTATTTTCGGCAATGGACGTTCCATGAAGACGGATCAATTTAAATATTTAATAATGCAGTCTGATAGCTGTATGAGTGTTGCTAGTTATCAGTTACATACCGAAAAGGGGAAAATGACAGTTTGCCATTTTCCCCTTTTACCAGATCTAATTTATTGTGTGTTTACGAAAGGGCCGCGATTCCCGATCCAATCATGTTTGCACTTTCAATTTCGGCAATGTTCACCTTAACTTTTTTATGGTCCATTTCACGAAGTAATTTTTTCAAGGTGCTTTTAACGACCTTGTTATAGTCTTTGCAACCTGTTACTTCGCTCCAGAAGAGGCTTCCTTCCGCTGTGATTCTGACTTTTTTGATTGATTTATCATGCGCGATCAGCATATCGATCAATCCGGCAAGTGAGGCTGCAACCAATTTCGCCGATCTTTTATAAATGGCGATAGCAACTTTTACATGCTTTTCTTTGTGTTGCTCCGGTGCATTGATAATATCTGTAAGCGCTTTACCGTCTGTTTGGTCATCAAATCCGTCTTCCGGGAAAGCTTCTCGGAGGATCTGACCAATGTACATACCGGAAACTGCTTTTTCGAATCTTTGCGATCCTTTATTGTTCGATTTTTCATCGACCAGCTCATCATATTGGGTCAGATGGGGAGGAACAAAATTGCCCGATTCAAGGTTTACGGGGGTTAGACCTTGCCAGTTGAGGCTACTATCGATTTTAGGAATTCTGTCAGCATTAACGAAGGCAGCCATATTTGTACCGGTACCAACAATCAGTCCGATGTAAGCATCAAAATTTGGATTTGTTAATCCTGCGAAAAGAGAAGCAACAGTGTCATTGATTACTTTAATTCCTGTGAATTCGGTTTTTCCTTTTTGATTGAGTTTGTCAAGAAGCGGTTTTCCAACGGGATTACCAATCATCTCCTTTATTTCGATCCCTTTGGTCCATTTAATCAGTTCAGCATCACCATTAGGTAAACACTCTGCCGGATAGGAAAAGCAATAACCGATCGGAGCCTTGGCAGGGAGTTCGATTTCTTCGGTAAACTCAGATTGTTTTTCTAAAAGATCATCCTGGGAAAAACCTTTTGTGGTATTGGCTGAAAGATCTTTTCCGCCTGCTTTTTTTGGTGTAATATTGGCCACTCCGCCAGCAAAATTAATTACAGCTGCACGGAAATTAGTGCCACCCCAATCGAGTACAACAGCCTGACCTTCAGCGCCGCACGAAAGAGGGTGAATATACGTTGGGATACTTTTTATCTCCGTATTGTCATTTTTTAGTCCATTCTCGATTTTATCCTCAAGATTATGGGCAATGTCCTTTAATTGTCCGGTTTTGAGCTTGAATTCGTTCTTTTTCATTTTTTGTATATTGTTGAATTATCACTTTTCCTTTCAGCCAAAGATATTAAAAAGTTATGAAACGAGCATGTTCCTTAAAAATACTTATGGCAACATCATTCCAATGGTCGGACTTGTGAAACGTCATTGGTTACTATTTATATTGCATTAAACAGGGTTAATTATCAACTCAGTGTATCGCTATGTTCAAATCTCTTTTATGACTTGCCAGGCTAACAATTTCTGATCCCATTTTATGGCGTGAGCAGGACTTGTTGAAGGTAAGGTCTGGGTTGGCAAACTAATGCCTGGAAAATATTTTCTGAAATATTTTGCTGCACTCTGACCGTTGAAGTATATTTTCAAAATACCGGGATGGGATTGAAGAAATGCAGGAAGATCATTAGGTATCTCCAACCGGATGTCGTTGTCAAGACTCGATTCCCTGGTGCAAGCTTTCAGAACATCCCAAAGTGCAATATCATTTTTGATCAGCACCTCTTTTCTGAAATTATAATCGGATGAAACCGGAAGATCATGCAAGGCGAATATGATTTTCCAGAAGGCATTTTGTCCATGGGCATAATAAGCTTCCTTTTTCAAGGACTCTTTGCCCGGAATCGTTCCAAGAATCAGTACTTTACTTCGGGATGTAGCTAATGGTGGAAATGAATAAATTATTGGATTCGTTTGTGGTATCTCGTTCATTGTATATTGCTAAAGCTATTTTTCTTTTTCCAACGAACGACAAAGGTAGGGGTTAGAAGGAAAGTTAATGATTGAAATCTTCAGAACCTGCTGATTTTATTTATTTTTGCATAAAATACGATCGAAGATGGAAGAATATTCAACAAGACAAAATAAAATAGGTAGGTTGATTCAAAAAGAGTTGAGTGAACTTTTACGACGCGACACGCAGGTTTTGGCAAAAGGGCGGATACTTTCGCTGACTACTGTCAGGGTTACACGAGATATATCACTCGCCAAATGCTATTTAAGTATATTTCCATCGGAAGGTGCAAACGTAGTATTGGCTGATATAAAGCTACATAAGAGTAAACTGCGCGGTGAACTCGGAAATATTGTTAGGTTTCAACTGCGCCATGTTCCCGAACTTGAATTTTTTCTTGATGACAGTCTCGATTATATTGAGAAGATCGATAAGCTTTTAAAGTGAAGTTTTAAACCAGAACCTTGACATAACCTTGAATAGAAAAGTTCGTTATGGAGTACGATCCGATTAAAAGGCGACTTGGGAATATCTTCAACCGCACCCCACTATTGCGAAAATTGTTTTATTCTTTGCTCGATCTGCTTTTGCTTCGGGCCTGGCATGTTAATAAAGAATTGAGAGGTCTGAAAAAGAGATCTTTCTCCGGAAAGATCCGAATTCTTGATGCCGGCTCTGGATTTGGGCAGTACAGTTACCGCATGAGCCGGATATTTTCGGGTTCTTTGATCAAAGGTGTAGATGTAAAGCAAGAACAGATTGATGATTGTAATCAGTTTTTTAATGCTATAAAATTACAGGATAGGGTTGTTTTTGAATATGGTGACCTGACAAAATTGGATGAGCATTACAGTTATGACCTGATCCTATCCGTTGATGTGATGGAACATATTGAAGAGGATGAATTGGTTTTCAGTAACTTTTATAAATCACTTCGAAACAATGGTGTGCTTCTGATTTCTACTCCTTCCGATCAGGGGGGGTCAGATACCCACGAACACGATGAGGATGCTGTTCATGGTTTTATCGAAGAACATGTCAGGGACGGATATGGAATTAATGATATTACCAAAAAATTGCAGTTTGCCGGTTTTTCAGGTATTGAGGCACGTTATACTTATGGCACTCCGGGATCGCTTTCGTGGAAGTTTTCGATGAAATACCCGATTTTAATGTTGGGTAAGTCGAAAGCATTTTTTATCCTCTTGCCTTTCTATTACCTGGTAACCTTTCCGTTTTGTGCTGTTCTCAATTATCTTGATGTAAATCTTCCCCACAAAAAAGGCACCGGTTTACTGGTGAAAGCTTATAAAAAGTGACTTCTAATTATCTGATGAATTGAACCTCTCATTTTACATTGCCAAAAGATACCTCTTCTCGAAAAAGAGAACCAATCTGATCAATATCATCTCTGCAATTTCGGTGGCCGGAATGGCTATCGGAACAATGGGGTTGATCATTGGCCTTTCAGGCTTTAATGGATTTGACAGCCTGATTAAGTCACTGTTTTCAACTTTTGATCCTGATCTTAAAATAACTCTGGTTGAGGGAAAGAGCTTCGATTCAGACAATCAGGTTTTTAATGAGATTCGAAAAATGAAAGATGTGTTGTTTTTTGCCGAAGTGGTCGAAGATAATGCTTTGCTTCGAAACGAAAACAGACAGGTTCTTGCAACGATAAAGGGGGTGAGCGATGATTACAGCAAGATGACAGGTCTTGATACAATGATTGTTGACGGTGAGTTTAAACTGAAAGATGAGAATAACCAATATGCGGTTATAGGACAGGGTGTGGCATATTATCTTTCAATCGGAGTCAAGTTGATCGATCCGATTAGCATCTATGTGCCGCAAAAAGGGAGACGATCGAATTTGTCAATCGAAGGAAGTTTTAATCAGGGGTATATCTATCCATCAGGAATTTTTTCCGTACAGCAAGAAATTGATTCAAAGTATATTATTGTACCTATAGCGTTTGCCAGAACCTTGTTCGAGCTGCCGGAAAAGGTCAATTCGGTAGAACTTAAATTAAAGGAAGGGGTTTCTGTAAAAACGGCTAAAGCGGCGATTGCTGCAAAGTTGGGTAACAGTTTTGTTGTGAAAGATCGCTACCAGCAACACGACTACCTTTATAAAACGATGCAGGGAGAAAAATATGCGGTTTACCTGATTTTGATTTTGATTTTGATCATCGCTTCGTTTAATATTGTTGGTTCATTAACCATGCTGATTATCGATAAAAAGGAGGATATTGGAATATTGCAAAGTATGGGCGCCGATAAGCCTCTGATCCGCAATATTTTCCTTTTTGAAGGTTGGTCTGTTTCTTTTCTTGGTGCGATTATCGGAACATTAGCAGGGATTGCAATCTGTCAGGCACAAATCGCTTATGGGTTCGTAAAACTTCAGGGTGGTGGAGGTTCTTTTATTATTGACGCCTATCCAATGAAAATTATTCCGTTAGATATTGTGCTGATTTTCTGTTCTGTATTGTTGATAGGCTTTATTGCCGCATGGTTTCCGGTTAAGCATATCTCTGGCAAATTTCTCGCCGACGAGGCTCATTAAAAGATTAATGGGCTATGCCTTAATTATTTATTCCGGTATGATTTCAATAAACTGGAATCCTATTCCTCTCACTGTTTCCAGAAAATCCCCATCAATATATTCCGAAAGTTTTTTTCGCAGATTTTTTATATGGACATCAATATAATTTGAATTATAATTCTCTTCGATAACATCTCCCCAGATATGTTCCGAGATCTGAAGTCGTGTAACTACCCTGTTTTTATTTAGAATCAGAAAGCTCAGAATATCATACTCTTTGCGGGTTAATGTGATCATATTTCCGCCTGAAGTGACCATTCGTTTATCTAAATCAACTTCTAAATTATTGATTTGTATGATGTTGGCTCTAATCCCATGTTTTCGTCGCATGACAGCCATAATTCGCGATTTTAATTCTAACAAAGAAAAAGGTTTAGGCAGGTAATCATCGGCTCCAACGTTGAGCCCCTTGATGCGATCCTCCAGAGCACTTCTGGCAGAAAGGATAATTACTGCTGTATCTGAATTATTGGCAATCGTTTCTTTTAACAAGTCTAATCCATCATAATCCGGCAACCCCAAATCAAGCAGGAGAAGATCATAATCATTTGAGAAAAGTTTATCCGAGGCGACCTTTCCGGTATGTGCCTCGTCACATGAAAATCCTTCCTTTTCAAGATAGTTTCTCACTTCTTTGGAC
>JANYLE010000177.1 GCA_025363795.1 Mariniphaga sp.
CGGGATGGTTGACAACCAATCCAACTGACAAAATTGCTGTCCGGCAAAATAGTATTGCTGAAAAAACAATTACAAACCCAGGTATTGAACCTTCAGCGGGAAAAAGAGCTGATCCTGCTGTTCAGGAAGATAATACAACAATAGTTGCCAATAACAGTACTCCAGAATCTTCACAGAAAGCAAACAACAAAAAATCTTTACAGTTTTCTTCGCTGGCCTCTTTTGCTGCCAACACTTCATTTGTCGATAATGCTAATCTTTTGAAATCTCAAAAGTCAAGTGAATTAGTCCTTTTCAAAAGTGAAAAGGAATTGCTTGAACATCTTCAGAAAAACTTCAAAATGGTAAAGAAGTTGACCGACTGGATTGCCTCGGTCAGAAAGGATAGTGTACCTGTAAATAACCCTAAAACCTTTACGATTGGTACTTATAAAACTATAGATAACACATCAATTGCGAGTGCGTCCAATATGACAGCGAAGAATAAAGACAGATGGAGTTTAAAGGCGGAATTCTCCCCGGCTTTTAATAGCCAGGCTCCAAATAGCGGACAACATGGTGAACTCGCCTATGCGGGGACCGGAAGTTCAAAACCACAGGAAACCAGTACTGAAAACACCATATATGGTGGAATGATTGCTGGTTATAAGGTGGGCAAACGGCTCATTATCAAATCGGGGGTCGTTTACAATAATATCCGTCAAACAACACGGAATGTTAATTTCATGAGCATGAATCCGCAATATAATGTTCCGGTAGGCACAGCGCTTGCATCAACACCTGCCGGGAATGTTAGCCTGAATAAAACAGGAAGTTCACGCACTGCCGCGGCTTTGAATTCCGATTATACACTGAGCAACAGCGCTCAATATTATTCGGCAGCAAGCGAACTTAAACAGAATATCGAGTTTATTGAGATCCCATTTCTTGCTACTTACAAGCTGGTAGATAAAAAAGTCGTCATTGGTTTAACTGGTGGAGTCAGTACCAATATTCTGATTGGTAACAACGCGACCTTGTCCGAAAATGGCGGAAAAATCAGTGGTGGTGAAACGACCAATATGCGCAATGTGGTATATTCAGGTGCTGTCGGACTCGAAATGGGATATGCGATCAATAACCGAATTACACTTACCGTGGAACCCCGTGTAAAACGCTTTATTAATTCATTAAGCTCTAGTAAATCAATTAACTATAAGCCATACCAGATAGGGATTGTAACAGGTGTAACATACTCTTTTAATTAAGTTCCCTCTAACTAATTGGATTAAACCATCAAAAGGACTAACTTTGGAGGCTTAATCTGCATAGTATAATGGAAGATAAAAAACCTACCACGGATAGTCTCCACTTCTCAAAGACATTAGTTTTCCTGTCAATCCTAGCTTTCAGTGTGATCGTTGGCGGACTATTTTTCAACTCCAGTCCTGCGGGGCAAAACCGTGTTGCCAATACTCCAAACGGTCCGCAAGATATCTATTTCACTGCGGTTAGGCTTCCCGAAAAACTTGACTTTGCTGATGAAAAGGTGCCTCTCGAGAATTTCGATGTTCGGGAATCACTTGACCGCGAAATGTTGATCGTTGCCAATTTTCATTCGCAGGTATTGCTGTATCTAAAAAAGACCAACCGCTATTTCTCTGTTATCGAACCGATTCTAAAGGCAAACAAAGTGCCTGATGATTTTAAGTACCTTGCTCTGGCCGAAAGCGGATTTTTAGATAAAATTGTCTCACCTGCCGGAGCCGTAGGAATCTGGCAGTTTATGAAAGATGCGGCAATCGAAAACGGACTTGAAGTAAACGAAGAAATCGACGAACGTTACCATATCGAGAAATCGACCGAAGCTGCCTGCAAATACCTGAATAAATCGTTTGAACGTTATAAAAGCTGGACGATGGTTGCCGCGTCCTACAATGCCGGAGTTGGTGGTGTGAACCGTCAGATTGATATTCAGGATAGTAAAGACTATTACGATTTGTTGCTTAACGAGGAAACCTCAAGGTATCTCTTCCGTATACTCGCCCTCAAATTGGTTATCAGTGAACCTGAAAAATATGGGTTCAAGATGAATGAGGAAGAGAAATACCCGGTCATACCGGCGAATGAAGTTAAAGTGAGTGGAAGTGTCCTAAGTTTTACTGATTTTGCCCGTGAAAATAAGGTCAATTATAAGTTGCTAAAACAATTTAACCCGTGGCTCAGACAACCTTACCTGAAAAACCTTAAGAAGAAAACTTATTCAGTGAAGATTCCGGAAGTTGGGAAATACCGCAAATTCGTCTATGAAGAGAATAAAGACTGAGTGCGATTCACCACTTCCGATACATAGAGCGTATCAATAATGGATTTAGAAGATAAAATTGTAGTTAGAGGGGCGCGGGAGCATAACCTTAAAAATATAGATGTAGAAATACCCAGGAATCAGCTGACAGTCATTACCGGATTAAGTGGAAGTGGCAAATCATCATTAGCTTTTGATACGATTTATGCCGAAGGTCAGCGTCGATATATCGAGACCTTCTCGGCCTATGCCCGAAGCTTTCTTGGAAATATGGAACGCCCTGATGTGGATGAGATCACAGGGTTGAGTCCGGTTATTTCTATAGAGCAGAAAACAACCAATAAAAATCCCCGTTCGACGGTAGGTACAGTTACCGAAATATACGACTTCTTGCGACTTTTATTTGCGCGCGCGGGCGAAGCCTTTTCGTACAACACTGGCGAAAAGATGGTCAAATATACAGATGATCAGATTATTAACCTGATCATTGAGAAGTTTGCCGGAAAACGGACGATGATTCTTGCTCCTGTGGTAAGAAACAGAAAAGGACATTACCGTGAACTTTTCGAACAGATCCGCAAAAAGGGGTTTCTCTATGCCCGCGTTGATGGCGAAATCTGTGAGATGACCCATGGTTATAAAGTGGATCGTTATAAGAACCACAGCGTCGAAATGGTGATTGATAAGCTGGTGGTTGATGAGGGTGATCGCAAGCGGTTGCGCGACTCTGTTGATATTGCCATGAAACACGGCCAGGGGATCATCCTGATTCTTGATCAGGAATCGGGCAATACCCGCTTCTTTTCGCGTCACCTGATGTGCCCGGCTACAGGTATCTCATATAATGACCCTGCTCCTCATAGTTTTTCGTTCAATTCACCTCAGGGAGCATGTCACAAATGTAACGGATTAGGCGAAATCACCGAAATTGACATGGAAAAGATGCTTCCCGATCCAACCTTGTCGATCGCTAAAGGTGGGATTGCCCCGCTTGGACCACAGAAGAATACGATGATCTTCTGGCAGATCGAAGCGCTGACCGATAAATATGGTTTCACATTGAAAACTCCGGTTGGGGAAATCTCCGAAGATGCGCTTACGGCCATTTTGTTTGGAACCGGCGAAAGAATACAGCTGAAGAACTCTCCATTAGGAAGTTCGATCGACTATATGATGACTTACGAAGGGATTGTCAAATATATCCTCAACCAAAAGAGCGACAACCCATCGAAAACGGCACAAAAATGGGCTGATCAGTTTCATAAGAGCTGTATCTGCCCGGAATGTAACGGACAAAGGTTGCAAAAGGAGCCTCTTCACTTTAAAATTGACGGGAAAAATATTTCCGAACTTGCTCAACTCGATATCTGCGAACTGTCCGATTTCTTCGAAGATGTTGAAAAAAGGCTCAGCAGCCGTCAATTACAGATTGCAACCGAGGTGATCAAAGAGATAAGGACGCGTCTTCGTTTTTTGATCGATGTCGGACTGACTTACCTTTCGCTTGACCGTGCTGCAGGAACCCTTTCGGGCGGTGAGTCTCAACGCATCAGGTTAGCAACGCAGATCGGATCACAATTGGTAAATGTTCTTTATATCCTTGATGAGCCAAGTATTGGTTTGCATCACCGGGATAACCTTCGACTGATTCATTCGTTGCAGCAACTCAGGGATACCGGAAACTCGGTTGTTGTTGTTGAGCACGACCGCGATATGATGCTGCAGGCCGATTACCTGATCGATATGGGCCCGATGGCTGGCATTCATGGTGGTGAAATTGTTGCCGCAGGACTTCCGGGCGAAGTTCTCAAAGCAAATACCTTAACCGCTCAATACCTTACGGGAAAGAAAAAGATTGAAGTCCCGGCCACACGACGGCCTGGCAACGGAAAATCGTTGACGATCAAAGGCGCATCGGGTAATAACCTTAAAAATATAGATGTTGAATTTCCACTTGGAAAGTTTATTTGTGTAACCGGGGTTTCCGGGAGCGGCAAATCCACCCTGATCAACGAAACGTTACAACCCATTTTAAGTCAGTATTTCTATAAATCATTGCTCGATCCTTTGGCCTATACATCAATCGAAGGGATCGAAAACATCGATAAGGTCGTGCAGGTCGATCAGTCGCCGATTGGGCGGACACCCCGCTCGAACCCGGTTACCTATACAGGTGTTTTTACAGACATACGTAACCTCTTCACCCTTTTGCCCGAAGCGAAGATTCGGGGGTATAAACCTGGTCGTTTCTCCTTTAATGTCAAAGGGGGACGATGCGAAGAGTGTCAGGGTGCCGGGATGAAAGTGATCGAAATGAATTTTCTCCCCGACGTATATGTTCACTGTGATAAATGCAACGGCCGGCGCTACAACCGCGAGACACTGGAGGTTCGGTTCAAAGGAAAATCAATCAGCGATGTGCTCGATATGACCATCAATCAGGGGGTTGAATTCTTTGAAAGCATCCCTGCCATTGTTCATCGGCTTCGAACCTTGCAGGAGGTTGGTCTGGGATATATCACATTGGGCCAGTCGTCCACTACTTTATCGGGTGGCGAATCTCAACGTGTAAAACTCGCCACAGAGTTAAGCAAGCGTGACACGGGTATGACCCTTTATATCCTTGACGAACCGACGACAGGACTACATTTTGAAGATATCAGAGTGTTACTCGAAGTGCTCAATAAGCTCGTCGATAAAGGCAATACCGTAATTGTGATAGAGCACAATATGGAGGTGATTAAAGTCGCCGATTATATTATCGATATTGGTCCCGAAGGTGGGAAGGAGGGGGGACGACTGTTATGCAATGGTTCTCCTGAGGAGATGATGTCCCGTGAGGAATCCTATACTGCAAAATACCTTAAAGAAGAACTTTCCCGAAAGGAATAGGCTTCGTTCTGCTTTAAAAAGAGTCAAGTACAAC
>JANYLE010000186.1 GCA_025363795.1 Mariniphaga sp.
CAAAACACTTTTTCTGGCAATCTGTTCATTTTCAGCACAAAATATACGCGAATATATATCCGGTCCGACTACGAAAGTGGTCGAATAGGTTAATAATAACACAATCAGATCGAAAGGATGAAATCCTTCATTGAAGGGAAATTTAAGCGGCGTCATTTCAATCGGGGAGACAGGTTCTTTAAAGAAGATATAAAGAGCTGTGATCAGAATCCCAAATATGATGATAAAGGATTGATAGAGATCCGTTTTCAATACCGAGATCTGACCGCCAATGATGGTATAAAAGATAAAAACAGCTCCTGCGCCCCAAACGCCTAATGAATAGTCTAATCCGATAAATCCGGTCATGATTTTGGCTGCGCCTATAATTTGAGCGGCAATAATCCCGATCCAGGCAAAAGAGATGATAAATGAAGAGATTGTTTTTGCTTCTTTCCCATAAAAGTCGCCAATCATTTGGGGAAGCGTGTATTTTCCCTGGCGTCGTACAACCATCGATACCGGAACCAGCAGAAACAGACCGAACGATGCGCTCAACAGCAGCCACGAAGCGGCCCATCCTTGCGTCATCGCAAGATCAGCTGTCCCAAGTATAGCTGAACTGCCAAGGATCGTTGCAAGCAGCGATCCGGTGATCTGCCATAAATTTCCGCGCTTGCCGGCCACGTAATAATCACCTTCGGACCTGATCTTTCTTGAGGAGATGATCCCAATCAAAATCATCAGAATGATGTATAGGATGAGAAATAAATATTTTACCATCAGTTTTAAAAAAGGAAATTCTGGCCTAAGATAGAAAAGGAAAATGGAACCTGTGGAATAGTTCTCATTCCGACAGATTCAGATCTTCTTCTTCAATTGAATGACCTGGTATTTGTTCGCGTCTGAAAGGTGGGAAGAAGACCCAATACAAACCACCTAACGAAAGGATTGCAGACATAACGAAGAACATGATACTTAATGCAATGCATAATTCATTATTCAATCCAAGTGTTTTGGCACCAACGAGAAAAACCATTTCGCGTGCGCCAATGCCACCAATTGTGATTGGCAGTGCGGTAGCGATTGCAGACACAAAAAAGAGGAAAAGGTAGTCGAAAAGATCGGTCGTTTGGTGGAAAGCGAAGAGGATGAAAAGTGCAGATGCAAATTGCATCATCTGCAAAGCCAGTGACCACCAGAATAATCCTGCATGAATTTTCAAAAAACTTTTGAAAAAGAACTTAAGGACAAAGAGATAGAGACCATAAACAAATGGTATTCCAACCCATGCAGCATTTCCGTATTGAAGATGAAGGCCTGATAGATAATATAATACCACGGTGATCATACCTACTGCCACGAGCCCCGCGATGCGGTTCACTAGCATCGTTCCGATATTTTTTTTAAGCCCGTTTTTTCGGTATTTGTTTACCAGGTAAACCTTATAGCCATCACCACCAATGCCTCCCGGCAGGAAAAGATTATAGAACATTCCCAACCAAAAAAGTTTTATATTAAGAGGTTGTGAAAGGTTGGCACCTGTATTCCGAAAAGAAAGATTTTGGCGGAAGGCTGAAAAAATAAAAGATACAGTTAGAAAAATAATGGCTCCCAACAGGAAATAAACATTAGCTGAAGAGAAAACTCCCAAAACCTCTTTAAACGAAATTTTCGATAATACCCACCAGATTGCAGCAGCTGAAACCCCAAGTTTCAGAAGGTTGATGCCAATTTTCTTAATCCTATCTTTCACGAAAATTTTACTGTTTGTATTCGATAAAAAGTTTTCGCGCTGTCAAACAAATAATTGGCTGACAGCCACGTTTTTCAGATGGCAAAGATATCGATTATTGAATAATCACAAAAGGTTAAATGGTTTAAAGTAGTTGTTGCTTTAATTCCCTGGTATATAAATAGCTGAAATCAACTTGATCATACCTTACCCATACTTAGTCTGCCTTTATGATCTTTTTACAACTTGATAAACACTTTCCGTTTGTACAAAAAATAGCAGATGTACCACATCATTGCCCAGACAGTCAGTGACAAAGCCATTTGAGCAGAAAGTTCGCCGAAGATTCCGAAAAGGGCATTGGTAAAAGGTTTGGCAATCGATTCGAGTAAATTATTACCTCCGGTATGTGCGAACAGATAGATAAACAAGGGGTTCATCCCAACAATTGCAAAGAATACGGGGAATTTATTGAAATTCTTCACATCAATCAGCCAGTAGGAGATTGCAAGCGCAATCAAACACCATCCGCCACTGACAATCACAAATGAACTGGTGCATATATGTTTGATAATTGGGATAAATGGGTTCATCGAATAGCCTGCAACGACACCAATGATCCCGGCAATTGCCAAAGTCTGGATTTTCTTACGAGGGGACCATTCGTTCATCAGAATCATTCCAGCAATCACACCCCAAATGGTATGAGCGGTTGTTGGTATGGCATTAAAAGCGACCCAATATCCGCCGCCGGGAGTTCCTGTCAAGGCCAGATCGAACCATGACCCAAAGTTATGATCAGGTGTAAATGGTTGATTAAAACCATCAATACTCCAAAAACGATAAAGCAGATCGGATGCAAGGATCAACAAAAACGATACAAGTAATTGCCATTTAACGGCTTTTTGCATCAACAGGAAGGCAATCAGATAGGTAACTGATAGTTGTGCCAGAACATTTGTGAAACGGAAAGTGATCTTCCCGGGACCAATACAATAGAGGGCCCATCCCAGAAACAGGAGCAACAACGAGCGTGTTACCGCATGACGAAAGGTTTTATTCCAGCTATCCCCTCTGTTCCATCTTCTGGTCATTGAAAACGGCATTGCCACCCCAACAATAAACATGAAGAAAGGCTGGATTAAATCCCAGAAATGGAGTCCGATCCACTCGACATGGTGCAATTGCTGACCTATGGCCGAAATGATTGAACCATCAAAGGATGGTTGTACCAATGTATCAAAGAATCCAGAAAACTCCCCGACAAGCATAAACATTGTAAATCCTCTGAAAAAGTCGATGGAAAGAACTCGGTTCTGATCCTGATTGGAAAGAAGTGTATTACTCATCTGTTTAAATTTCTGTAGGTTAATTCTGTCAGTAGAATTCTTTCATGCAATAGACTGAAAACTATCTGTTGCTTCCCGGTTCAGTTTGGCGATGACAGGGCTTGGTAAAAATAGCAAGAAATACAATAAAATGGATTGATCCTGCTGAATTCCGCATGATCTTTCTATTTTATTTTAATTATCAGAATTAAGCCACTCTTCCAGTTTTAAACTTAGAAAAGTGGCTTGATTAATAATGATGTGATTTCAGCTTTGAAAAGTTATTTTTTGCTTAAATCTTTCAACCTGATATTTTTGAATTTAACGACCGATCCATGTCCCAGGAATCCGATGTGACCTTTCTCGCGTAAAAGTCCGGGATGTTCCTTATGATCCATGGTTCCGTTTTTGGATACTTCCTTGATGTTGCCATCAAGAATTACAGTTCCGTTCAATGTTATTTTGATGTTTGGTCCTTTGGCAACTACTTCTTCATAATTCCACTGTCCTATTTGTTTAAGATATCCCCTTTTTGCCGGGATTACGCCATAAACTGAACCATGATACTGGTAAGGTGCAAGTGTAGCATAAATAGGATCTTCGTTATCGAGAATCTGGAGTTCCATTCCCACATAAGCCGCATCGCCTTCGAGCGGCGCACGGATACCCAATCCGTTGTTGGCTCCTGGCGTTAACTGAAATTCAAAGCGGTAAATGAAATCGCTGTATTCATCTTTCGTGAAAAGATTACCATGGGTAGGACCATTATCGACGTGAATAACGATCTCACCGTTTTCGGCCTTGTAGTCGGTCAGATTTCCAGTCCAGCCTTCAAGATCTTTGCCGTTGAACAGGGCTTTGAATCCCTCTTTGCTCTCTTCGTCCGGTACCGTGTATTCATTGTTATTTAGTTCCTGAACATAGATATCCCGGAAAGCAAGGTCGGTGCCGTGTGCCTGAAGTTCGATGGCCTCTTTCGGGAAGATGGGGAGCGAACGATCCCAATAATTTTCAAGTATTACATTATCGACCACCAATTCGCCATTGAGAAAGACAGTTACCTTGTCACCAACCATTTTTATTCTGAAAGTATTCCATTCTCCAACAGGATTGTCAGCTACTTTTGTTGGATTTGCAGGGTTTATTTTATTGTTGTAAAGACCGCCTGAACCAACCTGGGCGCCAACTTCTACGCGTGATGTATCCCAGATCTGAACCTGTGGCGAGCCTCTAAGATAGATTCCGCTGTCTCCTTTTTTTGTGATCCGCCAGTCAACAACCATTTCGAAATCGCCATATTGTTTTACCGAACAAAGGTTATCGCCTTCACCGTTAAAAGTGATGCATCCGTCCTTTACTGACCAGTTATTCTTTAATTTGATATCGGCCTCAGCCTGTTTCTTGGCGAACTCTTTCGCATCCATCTTTTTCCTTGTGATAGGATTCCCTACCAATCCATGCCATCCCGAGAGATCCTTTCCGTTGAACATTGGGACGAGACCATCTTCGTAGGTCATTTCGGTAAGGTATTTAACGATTCTGGCTTTATTGTAGTCACTTTCATCGCCCGCGATGGTGGTAATTACTTTATTTAAAGCATCGCGAACAACGATTCCTGACATCCCTTTTTGTCCTTCTGAGGGCAAGGTGATTTCCATCACTGACAGACAAGCATCAGATTTCAGATTGGGATCATCAAGAAATGGAACCGTTGCAACAAGTGATAAGAATGTTCTGACCTGTCCCATTGATCTGACAATGAGTGACCGGTCTTTGTTATCAGTTGCAAGTGGGATCATCTTACGGTATTGCAACAATTTCTGATCGTCGGGCAAAGCTGAACTTCTGATCTGATTTACAAATCCTTTGAGAGCACTTGAACGCTTTTCACCATTGGATGCCTTGCAGATTTCATACAGTGCAGCTGATGCAGATGCGTCTTTCCAGTTGATCAATGCATTAAAAGCGGCATCGCTTTCTTCCTTATTGGAGGAACTGATGTAGCTTGTCGCCGTTTTAAGTGCTTGTTTGCCACCTAAACGGGGCAGAACTTCCAGAATGCGGCCTTTCTTTGGTGCATTGGGCAGTTGAGCGAGCAATGGTGCCACCTGGTTGTCTTCGCCTTTCAGATCGGATGCTGCATTAACCAATGCATCCTGGATATTTTTAATCTTCACAAGGTCGTCAGTTGCAAACAGAAGTTTCATCAACTTGTCGATATCCTTTGCCGACGAAATATTTTTCATCGCTGCAAAAGCTGCAGATTTAATTTCTGCATTTGAATTACTTGTATAGCTGTAAACCTGGTCAAAATAATGTTTCCCCGACTTTGCACCGATAATTCCGATAATTGCAGTCTTCGAACCTTCCGGTGAACTTTCAAGTATTGCTGCCAACGGATCAAGACTCTTCTCATCCATCAACGACATCAATATCGAAGCCGTAAATGCAGGTTGTTTTCCACTCTTTAGCAGTGCAATCAGGTCAGGAATAGCAGCTTTCCCTTTCAATTTTGCATAAGCCGTAATTGCAGCTTCGCTTACCAAAGCAGACTTATCAGCAAATTGTTTTTTGATAAAATCGGAAGCCGAAAGGTCCCCTTTCTTACCCAGCATCGTTAGTACTTCTGCCTTTACTTCGGGTTGTGCTTTGTTTGCTTTCGCGATCCATAGTTTGGTCGGAGCCAGTTTGCTCTTCTCAACAAGGTTCAATATTGCAACCCTGAACGCTTTATCGTTGTTATCGAACGCCTTCAGCAATTTGGGTTGTGCTTCTTTCTCAAAGTATTTCGTATAGATGGCAAGAGCCGCCGCATTCGTATGCAACTGAGTTGGCAGATTCAACTTCATCATCTCCTCACAGGCAGTTCCTGAAAGTTTTGTGTCCCCATTTTCACCCAGACGTTGGGCATAGGTTACAAAAGCCTGTGTTGCATTCGAAGGTTCGTAAGCGAATCCGGCTTTCCGGGCAGCATCCAAAAGTGGTTGGAACGATTCAGGCGCTGCTATTGCAGCAACAGCTGCCAATGATACTTTTTTGAGGTTCTGATTGTCAGATGTAATTGTCTTTAAAATCTGACCATTTGCTGGCTTAAACTTCAGTTCACCAAGTGCTTTGGTAATTGTTACGAGTGAATTCCCCTGCACTTTAGTCAATGCGTTAAGCAGTTCGCTCTTGGCTGTTTCACTTGCAACTGCCGTAAGTACAAAAGTTGCAGGTTCGCATAACTCACCGTTAGTCAAATAAGGAGCCACCGCTTTTACCGCATCATCTTTACCCGTCAATTGCAATTGGCGCATAAAGAATGCTTTGGTTTCAGTATCAGGCGTTTTATTCATTGCAAGGATAAAGTTCTTTTCTGCAAAAGCCCTTTTATCCTCTTTCGTGTTTTGACTTGCATAACGGGCCAATCCGTTAATGGCGTAAACTACGGCCGAATTATCTCCTTTTCCGGATATAGTCATCTGGTCAGCCAGTTTTTGAAAACCTTCATCGCCCAATGAGATCAGCTCTTCCATGAGCTTATCACGTTGTTGAAGGTTGTTTGCAGGCATCTGTGCGAGCAAGTCGGCAATTTTTGTGGTGACTGTCCTGTTTTCCTGCGCCGATATGTTGTGTGAAATCAGCAACAATGCAAACACGATTATTAAAAGAGAATTGAATATCTTCTTCATATGTCTGTTGATTTTTTTAAATTAAATATCAGATAGTTGTCCAGGGTGCACGCATGGGTTGATGAATTAACCGGTTGGCCGCATCGTCATTGATAAACTGCTGCTGATCGGGATCAAAATGAAGTGTTCTTCCCAATCTTACAGCCAGGATACCCATATTAACGAGCGTGCATGAGCGGAATCCGTTCATCTCATTCAACGCAAACTTCTGACGTGTCCTTACCGAATCAGTGAATGTTGTTATCCTTGCTTCAGGATCTGGAAGCGTTTCGATAAACTGGTTCAGCTTGGGGATATTCGATTCAAAACCTTTGAAAATCTTTCCGTTTGGTCCTTCAATATAAGCGGCATCTTTATCCTTGTTTTCGCCGTCGAGGATAATCTTGCAACCATCGGCATACGTATATTCTATTCTTCTCCAGGTGCCTACGGCATATTCATGTTGTTGTGGAGCATCGACCTCAACTTTTATCGGACTTGTGTGGTCTTTTCCGAGAAGGTATTGCACGGGATCGAGGTAATGTTGTCCCATATCGCCCAGACCGCCGCCATCGTAATCCCAGTATCCACGGAATTTCTGATGAACATGTTCCGGGTTATAAGGACGGACAGGTGCCGGCCCTAACCAAAAATCGTAATCCAACTCTTCGGGTACAGGCATTGTGGGAAGATTGGTCTCTCCACGCCAGTAGAATTTCCAGTCGAAGCCCGTAATCCCGCTTACTGTTACTTTGAGCGGCCATCCCAGGATTCCGCTGTCAATCACTTTCTTCAGTGGTTTAACTTCTGTTCCAAGACCATAGAAATTGTCTTTGAAACGGAACCAGGTATTGAGGCGGAACATACGGCCATGTTTATTAACCTCTTCCACTACCCGCTGACCTTCACCAATTGTCCGTGTCATTGGTTTTTCGCACCAGATGTCTTTCCCGGCGCGTGCTGCTTCAATCGCCATCAATCCATGCCAGTGAGGAGGTGTCGCAATATGAACAATATCAATGTCGGGACGCAGCAACAGCTCACGGTAATCGTGATAAGTCTGTACCGAATTAGGAATCAGTGATTGAGCCAATTGCAAGTGCTTTTTATCGACGTCACAAATGGCGACAACTTTTGTCCCTTCGTAGGGAATATGACCGCGGCCCATGCTGCCCACTCCGATAATACCTTTTGTAAGTTGATCACTTGGAGCAACATAACCCGGTCCTC
>JANYLE010000202.1 GCA_025363795.1 Mariniphaga sp.
TATGCACAACCACAATCGGCTGAAACATTTAACGTATAAACTGAGCTGGTGACTACCCGTCACCAGCTCAGTTAAACGCCACAACGAATGAAATTACTGAGCAGGTGACTTGTTGACACTATACAATAGTCACCAGCTCAGTAGATTTACTCAAAATAGTGGGGTACAAACCGACTGGTATTACCTGTGATCAATCCATCAGATTCGCGGATACCCATACCAGCGGCTTCTCCACCAATCAACCAGCTTCCAATGACAGGATAATTGCCATTAAAATCAGGTAAGGCGGCATATTGCTGATAAACGTAACCTTCACTGCCATATTCCCCATCGGTTTTCTCAACCGATTTGCCATTTATCCAGATATCAACATTGGCTCCTTCACGCGAATAGATAGGTTTTTCAACATAGTCACCAGAAAACGGACGACTTGTTTTACAAGGTAAAATATAGGGTGACTTTGGAAAAAGTTCGTGCAGCACACATAGAATCATTTTATTTGAAAGAATTGTTTTCCATGCCGGTTCAATCCAACAGCATTGTTCGCGGGTAGTGATCAGTTCAGGTCCGAATTCTTCTGCCAGCATCCATTCATAAGGGTACAGTTTAAAGATGGTTTCAATGGGATCAAACTGGTCGTCGGTAAAACATTCCCGTTGCGTGTCGAACCCCAATTGGTCCATGTATAAAAACCGGGTGTCCAATCCGGCCTGTTGAGCCACATCTTCCATATACTTTACCGTCATTAGATCTTCCAGGCTATCTTGATTACAACAAAAGTGCATACGGTTCGATTTCATCCACTTACGGATTACTTGGTAATGAGCCATCATTTTTTCGTGAATCGAATTGAACTGATCAGCCATTGGTTTTACATCTTTCATCCAATACCATTGAATGACCGACGATTCCAGGAGTGAAGTAGGGGTATCGGCATTAAACTCCAGCAATTTGATACTTCCATTGTTGACCGATAAATCCATTCGTCCATATAGTGAAGGTTGATCTTCCAGCCATGACCAACGGATTAAGTCAGCATATTTCCGATCAATCAGAAAGCGATCGTACCATTCCCGCTTGATCACATATTCGACGGCCTCACAGCACATAGAAAAGATGTCGTTGGTAGCTTTCTCAATGGAGAGAATTTCTGATTCTGTAAAGCAATAGGCAGCATTTTCTTTCCAGTAATTGCCTCCTTCGTTGAATAAAAAGCCTTGCTGCTCAATGGTGTTTTGCCAGTTAGGCCGAGGTGTACATTCGATTCGTTTCATCTTCTTTTAACTACTTACAGAGGAGCCTCGTCCAAATGAACCAAAGCCACCAGTGCGGATGTGAGCCGGAACATTTCCCGGAGTACGGATTTGACTGATTGTTGAGGGCTGATACCTTCCTGGATTGATCATTGCGTTAGTCAGCAGAAACCAACCAACCCCGTAATGACGGTAATGTTGATGGGGTGGCTTCAAGTCACCCCGTGAGTAGGATTATCAGGGTGCCAGGCGTTTCATGCAATTCATCATCGAACGCGAATTGTGGTAATTGCATTTCCAGATTTGAGACTTCATTGCCAGCTTTTCCTCTGGCTCCTTGTCAATTCCATTGGGATACCAGTCGCCATGGACATGATCAATCAGGTAGGTATTGATATATTTCCATTGGGTCTGGAAAAGTGATTTGTAGTTGTGTGCATCGTTGGGGAAAAGCTTTGCCATCATTAGAAGAGTGTTCATTCCTTCGGCTTGTGCCCACCAGTTTTTGGTGTCTTTGATGATGGTAACCGTATCCTGACCCTTGAAATAATAACCTGCTTCGTAAAATCCCCCAACCGTCTTATCCCATCCGTACCGTAGGGAATGATCCACCATCCTTTTTGCTTTACGAAGGGTAAGCGTATCATTTTCCAGGCCCGTAACCGCTGAAGCTTCCAACATCAGATAAGCCGTTTCAACATCATGACCAAATGAAATATGATCCTGGGTCCATCGCTTCTTGCGAACTTCTTCCGTCGAATCACGATAAGAAAGGGGTGATAAATCCTCGTTCAGGAACAATTGCAAATTGCCCTTTGGCGTGGTAATCTTGTCGCGGATCAGGCTAAGCATCATCAGCAAACGCTCTTTTACCACCGGATCAGGCCATACACGGTACAATTCGGTCAGCGCTTCCAGCAGGTGGATCGAACTGTTCTGATCTTTGGCCGGAGTCCCCTCAAACCCTTGCTTTAAAGGAGTCCCATCCACTTCCAGGAACTGGAAATACCCACCAAACTGAGGATCGTAGCTGTGCTTGTCGAGCCAAAGGAATGTTTTCTTTGCCAATTCAAGGGCCGATGTATCATTGGTCAGGTGAACGTAAGCCGACAAGGCGTATATGGCAAATGCATTTCCGTAGGCCTCCTTGATGATCCGGTTTGCTTTTTTGGCTTTCAATACATTTCCCTGCCGATCCACCAAATTGAAAAA
>JANYLE010000224.1 GCA_025363795.1 Mariniphaga sp.
ATGCACCAGGAATCACCGGATGGACGGTTCAGGATGGTTGTCTTGCGGCGAGTGGCACAGGTGCTGATCTCACGGGATACATCATCACGGAAAAACAATATGCCAACTTCGATCTTACTTTCGATTGGAAAATAGCAAAAGCAGGCAATAGCGGTGTGATCTATCATGCCCTTGAAGGCAAAAAGTTCCCAACTCCTTACCTCACAGGGCCAGAATACCAATTGCTTGATGATATCGGATTCCCTGAAAAGGTTGAAAACTGGCAAAAAATAGGCGCCGACTATGCCATGCATGTTGCAGACACAACCGTAAAGAAATTGAATCCGGTAGGTGAATGGAATACTTCAAGGATTGTTTTCGATAACGGTCATGTGGAGCATTGGCTGAACGGTAAAAAAATAGTTGAGTTCGAAGCGTGGACTCCCGAATGGTTTGCCCTGAAAAACAGCGGTAAATGGACTTCAGCTCCTGAATACGGGTTGTCGGAAACCGGATATATCTCCTTACAGGATCACGGAAGCAAAGCATGGTTCCGGAACATGAAGATCAAAGAACTTCCCAAAAAAGAGAAACAGGCAAAAGCACTGTTCAACGGTGTTGATCTGACAGGCTGGGTAGCATACGGAACCGAGAAATGGTTCGTTGAGGATAGCTTGCTGGTTTGCGAAAGCGGACCTGACAAAGGATACGGTTACCTGGGTACGCAGCAGTATTACAAAGATTTTGATCTTACTGCTGATTTCAAACAGGTGTCCAATGGAAATAGTGGTATTTTCTTCCGGTCTTCGGTTGATGGAACTACCATTGCTGGCTGGCAGTGTGAGGTTGCACCAAAAGGAAACGATTCGGGCGGTATTTACGAATCATACGGCCGCGGATGGTTGCATCAAATTCCCGATGAGTTGGAGAATATCCTTAAACCGGGAGAATGGAATACGATGCGCCTTAAAGTCGTTGGATCTGATGTGACGACCTGGCTCAACGGACAGGAGATGACTCATCTGAATGATTCGCTGATCGGCAAAGCCAACGGACGCATTGCTCTCCAGATACACGATGGTGGTGGTATTAAAGTTCAATGGAAGAACCTGACGATCCAACCATTATAGATTCCTTTTTATTTTTGTGAAGCCTTCATCCGGAGCAGCACCTTTCTTTTCAAGGTAACGCTCGGGGTGAAGGCTTTTCTTTTATATGGTGGTGCACCACCTTTAATTCTAATTGCTTCTTTGATTTCTCATCAGCTTTTATGTTACGCTGTTTCCCGTCATCACCATTTTATTTACTTAATTTTGCTGCCGTGCAAAATATCTTGATTTAACATGTTAGCAGGAAACTATAAAGAGCTCTATCAGCAGCTTACCGGAGTAATCGACCCAAAACGAATTTTTCACGATCCGCTTCATACACTCGCCTTTGGCACCGATGCCAGTTTTTACCGGCTTATTCCCCAAATAGTCGTTAAAGCGAAAGATGAAAAGGAGGTTTCGCTGATTCTGCGTGAAAGTTCAAAACGCTCCATTCCTGTGACTTTTCGCGCAGCAGGTACAAGTCTTTCGGGTCAGGCAATATCTGATTCGGTGCTTGTCATCGCCGGAAACCACTGGAAGAAGTATCAGATTGACGATAATGGTTTAAAAATAAGGCTTCAACCCGGACTGACCGGTGAGCGAGTAAATGCGTTACTGGCACCGTTTGGCCGGAAAATTGGTCCTGATCCGGCATCCATTAATGCGGCAATGATTGGCGGTATTGCGGCCAATAATGCGAGCGGCATGTGTTGCGGAACGGCTGAAAACTCCTATAAAACATTGGGGAGTTTGCGGATCATATTTGCCGATGGAGCGGTACTCGATACTTCGGATCCTAAAAGCAAGGAAAATTTCTGGCAGACCCATGCCGAATTGGTTGATGGGATTGCTGAAATGGCAGCATGCGTTAAAGCCAATGAGACCTTAGCCAGCAGGATTGCACATAAATATAAAATGAAAAATACGACCGGCTATAGCTTGAACGCGCTGGTTGATTATTCCGATCCGTTTGATGTGATCGAACATTTGATGATTGGGTCTGAGGGAACGCTCGGATTTATTGCCGAGATTACCTACAAAACAGTGGTCGAGCACCCGTTCAGGGCAAGTTCACTTATGATTTTCCCTGATATTGAAAAAGCCTGCAACGCCGTTTCATTGTTGAAATCGGCACCTGTTTCTGCCGTCGAAATCATGGATCGTGCAGGATTAAGATCTGTTGAAGACCATGATGGGATGCCGGCCTACCTGAAAACACTTAGCCCAACAGCAAGTGCGATTCTTGTTGAAACGCGGGCACTTCAATTGGGGGAACTCAATGAACAGATTGCCATTATTCTCAATACGATTCGGTCGATCCCGTCCGAAATCCCCATTCATTTTACTGCTGTTCCGGCAGAATATGCACTGCTTTGGAAAATCCGAAAGGGACTTTTCCCTTCTGTCGGTGCAATGCGCAAAACAGGAACTACCGTGATTATTGAAGATGTGGCTTTTCCGGTTCCGCGCCTTGCAGAAGCGACACACGATCTTCACCTGCTCTTCGAAAAATGGGGCTATCACGAAGCCGTAATCTTTGGTCATGCGCTGGAAGGAAACCTCCATTTTGTTTTTACACAGGATTTTGGAATACAAAGCGAGATTGACCGGTACCGTCAATTTATGGCAGATGTGGCCGATTTAGTCGTTTCAAAATACGATGGTTCGCTGAAAGCGGAACACGGAACGGGACGGAACATGGCGCCGTTTGTCGAAATGGAGTGGGGGAAAGAAGCTTACGAATTGATGCAGCAGATCAAGGATCTGTTTGATCCGAAAAGGTTGCTCAATCCGGGTGTTATTCTCAACAACGATTCAGAAGCTCATCTGAAAAACCTGAAACCGATTCCGGCAGCCAGCGAGAAGATTGATAAATGTATTGAATGCGGGTTCTGCGAGCCAACCTGTGTGTCGGCTGAATTAACCCTTACACCGCGTCAGCGGATCGTGGTTTACCGCGAGATGGCCAGCCTTGCGAAGAGTGGACACGAGCCTCATATTGCAGCGTCGTTGGCCAAAGCTTTTCAATATGAAGGGAACGAAACCTGTGCAACCGATGGGTTATGCGCCACCAGTTGTCCGGTTAAGATAGATACAGGGAAACTGATCAAATCATTACGAACCGAAAATATCGGCTCTGGCCAGAAAAAGGCGGTCTGGATTGCTGACCGCATGAGCAGAGTTACTGCTTCGGCAAGAGTCGCACTTTCTGTTGTCGGCTTCTTTCATGCCATTTTGGGTACTACTTTGATGAAAGGGATTTCGGGAGGGATGAGAACCTTGTCGGGAAACCGGATACCGCTTTGGAACCGCTATATGCCATTGGGAGCCAAAGCAATTGATCTCAATAAGGCGCAGAAAACGGACACGGGACGCAAAGTGGTCTATTTCCCTTCGTGCATTAACCGTTCGATGGGCGTTTCGCAGGAGCACCGAAAAGAAAAGCAATTATCGGAAACGATGTTGCAATTGCTGGACAAAGGCGGATTCGAAGTGATTTATCCCGAAAATCTCAATCAGCTGTGCTGCGGAATGGCATTTCTGAGTAAAGGTTATATCGAAGCGGGAACGAAAAAGTCGAAAGAGTTGGAAGCAGCCTTGATTAAAGCAAGTGAAAACGGAAAGTATCCGGTTCTTTGTGATATGAGTCCTTGTCTTTACACGATGAAGGACAATATGGAATCGGCCCTTAAATTGTACGAACCTGTTGAGTTTATCACTGAACATCTGTTGCCTTACCTTGAGATAACACCATTGAAGGAAACCATTACCGTATTTGCGGTGTGCAGCATGAAGAAAATGGGATTGGAAGACAAGTTGATACAGCTGGCCGGGAAGTGTGCCACTAAGGTGATTGTTCCCGAAACCAATTGTTGCGGGTTTGCGGGCGACCGCGGGTTTTCTTTCCCTGAATTGAATCAGCACGGCCTGAAATCGCTGAAAAGCCAAATCCCGGAAGATGTCAATCGGGGTTTTTCGAATAGCCGGACTTGCGAGATTGGGTTAAGTCTTCATTCAGGAGTTTCGCATCAATCGATTGTCTATTTGGTTGATCAGGTAAGCAAGGCGAAAGTGTAGAGCGATGTTGTTGAAGTATGTTGATCATCCAATAAGCCAGTGGTTATCTGGTCGGGAGTCCTGACATTAAAATCTTCTCATTTCCCATAAGTATCGAAGGTTTTGATTCTGGTTTCATCCATCTCAACAGTCCTTCCATATCGCGTTGAGTAACGACAACACAGCCTGCGCTTGGATTTGGCTTTTCTCCTTCACTCAAATGAAGAAAAATTGCACTGCCCAAACCTTTTACCACCGGATGCATATTGTATTCAACGGCCATACAATATTTATATTCATCGCTGCGTATTTTCAGGTTTTCGTAAGATTTGGCGTTAGTTTCACCCCTGATATAACGGTTGTAATCAGCTGAATTGGGGTCGTCGATCCATTTGTCTTCCGACGTAGTCTGAATAAATGGCATACTTGTATTGACGACTTTATCGTAGCAAAACAATTGTCCCAGATGAAAAAAACCGGTAGGTGACTGATGATCACCTTCACGCTTAGCATGTGGCGCAGCGAATCCGTTGCGACCGATACCCACGGGCATAGGAGTAGAAATCACCCGCCAAACTTTATTTTTTTTCTCCATTGCCACCAGTACAGCCGAATTCTGTTCCGGCGTTTCATTAAAAACAACGAGTATTTGATGGATGCTATCCAGTAACGTAAAGTTTTTCTTAACGATACGAAGCGCTTTCTTTGCCGGATTAGCTGGTGATTGTCCGTTTGCAAATTCGTTGAATTGGCAGATGATCAGACATTGAAACAGCAGGATGCACAATATAAATCTCACGAAATTATGGTTTTGAATTTTTACCGGTCAAATTTATCCTATTTTATGTCCGACCGGATTCGATTTGACAAAAGAATTGCCGGTTTGAAGCGGACTAATCTTAAGAATCAAAGATTTCCTTTAAGCCCAATTCCCTCTGCACTTTTTTGCATACCCAAAATGGTAGCGTCAACAAGTGCTTCAACTGTCATCCCAAGCATGTTAGCTCCCTTTGAAATCACATCACGGTTAGCTCCTGCGGCAAACGATCTGGTGTTCCATTTCTTCATCACCGATTTGGTCGTCAGATCGAGAATGCTTTTTGAAGGCCTTACATAAACGCTGGCGGTTATCAGTCCTGTGAGTTCATCAGTCGCAAAAAGGATTTTTTCCATATAAAGAACTGGTTCTACCTCGGAGCAGATTCCCCAGCCATGACTTACAATAGCGTGGATATATTCTTCTGGCCAGTTTTGTTTTTCCAATATTTCCCGGGTCATCGTGCAATGCTGCTCAGGGAATTGCTCATAATCAAGGTCGTGACAAAGTCCTATGATGCCCCATTTTTCAACATCTTCACCTGATTGGCTGGCAAAATGACGCATGACAGCTTCAACGGCCAACCCATGCCTGATGAGGCTGTCCTGTTTATTGTATTGGCACAACAGGGCATATGCCTCGTTTCTTGTAGGGACTTTTTCCATAATAATCTTGCTTTAATGATTGTAAAAATGATAATAATTTTTAGATTTGAAGTAGTTATGAAGGATTTTAATCTTATTGAACTGGATCATGGTTAATAAAGTATACAATTGGGGAATTCTTGCTCCGGGTAACATCGCCCGAAAATTTGCCACCGAACTTCAGCAACTTCCAAACGCGCGGGTTTCTGCTGTCGGATCGAGAAATCTGGCGCGGGCAAAGGAATTTGCAACTGAGTTTGGAGCCGATCGCTATTATGACAATTATTACGATTTGGTTACTGATCCTCAAGTGGATATTATATATGTCGCTTCGCCGCATGCGCTTCATGCCGAACATGTAATCCTTTGCCTTAACCATCAGAAACCGGTTCTTTGCGAGAAAGCATTGTCCCTGAACAGCGCGGAGGTTGAAGAAATGGTGAATTGTGCGCAGGAAAACAATGTTTTCTTTATGGAAGCTTTTTTTGTGCCGCATCAACCTGCTTACCAGGAAGCTAAACGAATGCTCGATTCGGGTGAAATGGGTAAAGTGAAATATATACAGAGTTGGTTTGGCTTCAATAAAGCGCCCTACGATCCTTCGCTACGCCTTTTGAATCCTGAGTTAGGCGGTGGTGCATTGCTGGATATCGGAATCTATCCTGTTTTCGATACCCTTTATTTTTTGGGAGAACCCGAAAATGTTGCTGCAAGAGCTGAAATGGCTGAAACCGGTGTTGACCAGAGCATCTCCATCAGGTTAGATTATCCGGACGGGGTGACCGCTTCGCTTTTTGCATCATTTGTGGCAGCATCCGGCGTCGGAACTGAAGTGCTGTGTGAAAAAGGCACATTACGATTGGGCCGGTCGAATGCCGTTGATCAATGGCTTGAAATCGTTCGTCCAGGCACCGAGGTGAAGCGGCTTAGCTGGGATCCGATTGAATGCGGATTAAAGAGAGAAGCTGCCGATGCGATGAAATGTCTGGACAAAAACAAGCTGCAAAGTTTGGTCATGCCTCATTCGCAAAGTCTTAGTTTAATGAAAATATTGGATCAAATACGACACAAGGCAGGAATAGTATATCCGGGAAGGGACTAACCTTGTGATGCTTTTGAAATATGGCAATGGATTAATCGGACCCGTCAACCGGTGAGTGACAGTTTAAAATGCATTAACTTACAATAGTATAAAAAAAGGAAGCCCGCTAATTTTAGCGGGCTTCCAGTCTATATCTTCCTGTAATTATTCAGGAGCAATTGCTTCGGTGGGGCAAACTTCGGCGCAAGAGCCACAATCGGTACAAAGGTCAGAATCAATTTTATAGATTTCGCCTTCGCTAATAGCTTCTACCGGGCACTCATCGATGCAAGTTCCACAAGCGATACATTCGTCAGAAATTTTGTAAGCCATTTTTTGTTTATGATTAAATTTATACTTTTCAAATTGTCATGCAAAAGTACAAAGAATGGACAAATATCAAATTCTATTGGTAATTTTTACTCGGTTTAAACAGTGATTTCTTTATTTGCGGCATAGAATGCACAGAAAGGTCGTAATCCACACACCTCACATTTGGGTTTTCGGGCAACGCAAATATATCTTCCGTGCAAAATCAGCCAATGGTGTGCAATCGGAATCATTTCATCAGGAATGTATTCAATCAATTGTTTTTCAGTCTCTAATGGCGTTTTTGAGTTGATGGATAATCCGATTCGTGCGGCTACCCTGAAAACATGGGTATCAACAGCCATAGCCGGTTTATTGAAAATAACTGATGCAATTACATTGGCTGTTTTTCGACCAACTCCGGGCAGTTTGATCAGTTCATCCACATCGTCAGGAACTATTCCATTGTAATCCGCAAGGAGTTTTTGCGCCATTCCGACCAGATGCTTTGCTTTATTATTCGGGTAGGAGCACGATCGGATGTATTCGAAA
>JANYLE010000267.1 GCA_025363795.1 Mariniphaga sp.
GAAGACGCGCCCAAAACCACTTTCTGAGGTTGGGGAATGAGTGCCAGTTCGCCCTCCGTGAACGTTCTGTTCGACTGACAACTGCCTAGCGCGAAAGCGCAAGCCAAAATAATTAATCCGGAAAATAATTTTTTCATATATGATTTATTTAGTTCCTCTGAATCCAAGATGAATTCCAGGAAGCGGTTGATATTCTGTCTATAGAGATGAATGGGCGCTGGTAATTTTCTTTAATACCCCGAGGACATTCTCGTCAACGTTACCGAAAAAAGATACCCCCGATGCACCGTTTAACATGGCAGTTTTTATGCCTTGCTCCAATTCGTCATTCGATTTAAAATCGGGAAGGTACACCCCGGCATATAGCGGAAATTTACCACACAAAAAGTGGATTCCTTCTTCAACAGCATCCCCGATCCAGCTTACCTGCTCCTTGTAAAAGCCATGATAAATCATCGGGCAGACACCATCAAGTTTCCAATTGGTCCAATCTTGCCGGACAATGCGGCGGGCAATCTCAGGCGTTGGAAAAACCGCAGCCGTGATTTTTTTACCCGACTGGTGAGCAACTTCCGACAACTGGTTTACTACATTATTGATCAGGTCATACCGGAATTTTCGCCACGACGGACTCTGATCAGGATATTTCATCTCCAACGGATCAACTCCGGTTTTGGCCTTATACTTCTCCCTGCATGTTTCGCAATAACAGAAATCATACTCAGGCAGTTCGCGGGTTTGATCAATTCCATAATTTTCCCAAAGATTGACCGGCAATATAACATCACAAAAACGGATGTAATCGAGATGAATACCATCTACATAGTTTTTGTCGAGAATATCTTTAACCTGTTTTTTCAGGTAATCCAGCACCCCTGGCTTTGAAGGGCACAACCATCGATAGTAACCCACATAAGGAGGGTTGGTCGCGCAAGATTTTCCGCTGCGGCTAACGGCATACCACTCAGGATGACTTTCGAGTAATTCTTTCTCACCTCGGTTCATTGTCCACATCCAGCGATGAGTCTCCAAACCAGCTGCTTTTGCAATCTTAAAGTGCTTTTCACTATCATTTTCAAAAAACATGCCCCGAATTCCGGCATGATAAAAACGGCTGTACTTCTCCTGAAGGTCATTTTCTTCCTCCTTCAGATTGGGATTCTCCCAAACCCAATGCTTTGGTCCGGTTGATTCTTTCCTTTTGGGTACGGTATTCGCACTGGATGGGCTGAAACTCATTGCACCAATTCCCGCGAGTACAGATGACTTAATGAAATCTCTTTTCTTCATATTTCAATTGTTTGGATGATCTTCTTGTAAAAGGCCGTTCTCATCTAAAGACAAAACCAACCCTTCCATCGTCATTAGCAAAACTTTAAACTTGGCATCAGTAGCCTTAAGCTTTAACCTTGCTGATTTACCTGAACTAAAATCCATTACAGCCGGGATTTTAAGATCAGAAAGCGATAAGGAGAAATGGCCATTCGCCTTTTTGAAATCCTGCTGCTTATAGTAAACGAGCCACAGAATTTTTTTAAGCTCTTCATCTTGTGGCATCCGGAACGCTACCTGATCTCCATTTACGGAATTGGCTGAAAATTGCACCATTCCCCAACGTTCAGGGACGTGCATATTGATTTCGCCGGTCGGATTCCAGACCCAGTTATTTTCACTTAAATCTTTCCCTGTTTTTTCATTTTTCTTTTTTATATACTTCCCGTCAACAACCTCAGACTGCCATTCCACGCGTGAAAAATTAATTTTCCAGATCTGTCCATCGGCAGGAACCGTATTATTCAATCCTGTCTTAAGCGATGCAAATGGGATAGCCATTTCAACCGTCCACTTTTTATCGGTGTCGGTTGGATCATTCAGTGTTCCGTCGATTGAAACGGCACTTTTAAATCCGGCCGCATTCCAGCTAATCTGAGCTATACCGCCATTGTGATAAGGCTTTGGAAGTAATAAATCGAATAACGTGTTCCTGGCATTTACTTCGAACTCCAAATAATTACGTCCGTTACCTAACGGATCAATAAAAACTTCAAAATCGTTCTCATGAAAAACAACCTGATCATGATCGGCATAGTAAGCCCAGATTTGAGGCTCCTGAAGTTCTGCAAACAGGTATAAATAACTCTTGCTCCACAGCATCTTTATCCTTGTACGATATTGTGGCGTTGGCATTTGGGCACCTTCAATATCAATAAAATCTTCTGTCCAGGCGGCCTTCTCCCACGATGGCTCATCAGCTTTGCCATCGATGGTTAAATCATTGGAGGTTTGATAAATCACATAATTTCTGGCAGGCTGAAATAATTTTTCGTAACCCTTCCAAACTCCCTGTGCGACAGACACCATGGGAATCAGATAAAAACAAATAACAGCAATGCCAACCGCGAATTTCTTCATTTGGGATTTTAAGTGGATAATGAGCTTTAAAGTAGCTTTGTTAATACTGTTTCAAAAATAAAAATATTTTTCGTGAACTTTCTGAATGACGACATCTTTTTAAAAATATTACGAAATTCTGTATTAATATTGCAATAGTTTTCAAATGTAACGATCAATTCCAACTAAATTTCCATTGATAGATGCAGGATTATTCTTTATCCGGAAAATCAATCTGTGGAAGAAATTCAATTGAAACGAGCATGTTCGCTAAACACAAACACGGATGAATTTCTCACATGCGAGTTCCATCCGGCCTTTAAAAACAAATTATAAACGGATGAAAAAGCTTCTATTTCTCTTCTCTCTGATGTTTTGGGGGTTGCTGGCTGCAGCCCAACACGAAGAACAAGTGTATACTCCCGATCCTAATCCGCGAATTCAACAAAGGATCGGTGAATGGCAGGATATCAAATTCGGCCTTCTCATGCATTGGGGTCCGTATAGCCAATGGGGAATTGTCGAGTCATGGTCAATTTGTCCCGAAGATGAGGGATGGTGCGTGCCAGATACAGTAAAAGATTATTTCGCCTACCGGAAACAGTATGAAAATCTTGGAAAAACGTTTAACCCAGTAAAATTTGATCCTGAGAAATGGGCAAAAGCAGCGAAAGGTGCCGGAATGAAATACGTGGTGTTTACCACCAAACACCATGACGGGTTTTGTATGTTTGACAGCAAATACACTGACTATAAGATCACAGGAAAAGACTGTCCATTTCATACCAATCCCAAGGCTGACGTGACAAAAGAAATTTTCAATGCATTCCGGAACCAGGGTCTGTGGATTGGCGCCTATTTTTCGAAACCCGACTGGCATAGTCAGGAATACTGGTGGCCGCATTTTCCACCACTTGACCGAAATGTGAATTACGATCCGGCAAAATACCCTGACAAATGGAATAAGTATGTTGACTTCACGCATAACCAAGTCATGGAACTTTGCACCAACTATGGGAAAATTGACCTCCTTTGGTTCGATGGCGGATGGGTCCAGAAAAATGAAGTTAAGGGCGAAGCTCCAAATGTCGCCGGATTTAAAGTAAAAAAACCGTTCAACCAGGATATCCGGATGGATGAACTGGTCGAAAAGATCAGGTCCAAACAGCCAGATGCCATTGTCGTGGACCGTGCTGTTGAAGGAAAGAATCAAAATTACCTGACACCGGAGAATATGGTTCCCAAAAAGATGCTCCCCTATCCATGGGAATCCTGCATCATTATGGGCGGTGGATGGTCGTTTTCGTATAATGCGACTATGAAACCAACCCGCGAACTCATTCACATGTTGGCTGACATCGTTGCAAAGGGAGGAAACTTACTGCTTAATATTGGGCCCGGTCCTGACGGTACCTGGTACGACGAAGCCTACACCAGGCTCACGGAAATTGGTGTCTGGATGAAGATGAACGGCGAGGCGATTTACGGAACCCGTGCCATCGCACCTTATCTTGACGGAAAACTCCGTTTTACGCATGGTAAGGATGGCTCAGCTTATATCATTTACTTACTGGATGAAAATGAAAAAGTACCGACAGAAATCCAGGTGAAAGGTTTTATTCCTGCTAAAGGGGCTAAAATAACCCTGTTGGGAAAAAAAGGATCTTCACTGAAATGGAAAGCTGACGGCAAAGATTTTAAAATCGCTTTTCCGCAAGCATTGTCAAAAGCATTACCTTCAGGTTATGCGATCGTATTTAAAGTGAGTAAGGTTATTCAATAACACCTATTCTCAAATTCATAGGCATTCAGCCGGTTGTGACCAGATCAATAGAATCGTTTGTCCACAATCGGCTGTTTACATTTACCTGTTTTATAATAGGTTTTATTTTCAAAATAAAATAGGTTTATTTGTATGTCTGAACATTTGCACACCATGGAATTGATAATTGACCACAATAGCCCGCTCCCGCTTCATTATCAGGTTGAAAACTTGATGAGGAAAATGATTGAACTTCCCGAATATAATAATGGGTCGTTTTTGCCAAAGGAAGTTGATTTGGCAAAACAACTTGGAATATCGAGAAATACAATCAGGCAAGCTACCAATAAGCTTGAATATGAAGGCTTACTGATCAGGAAAAAAGGTGTGGGCACAAAGGTGGCCAGGAACATCGTGACCACAAAGCTGGACAACTGGCACAGCTTTACACAGGAGATGTCTGAAAAGGGACTTGTATTTGTGAATTTCATGATTGAAACCAAATGGGTCAAAGCAGAACCAAAAATAGCTTCATTCATGCAAATTCCGGAAGGGACACTAATTCTCTGTCTGATCCGGTTACGCGGATTCGCTGATGGTCCGTTCGTTTATTTTGAAAGTTACTTCCACCCCAGGATCGGATTATCAGGAAAAGAAGATTTCTCCAGGCCTCTTTACGACATTATCGAGCAGGATTATCACATCGTTCCCTCCCTTTCGTCGGAAAGAATTCGTGCAAAAAGTGCCTCTGTAATCACGGCCAAACGACTAAGAATCGGAAGAGGAGAACCGGTTCTGGTGCGGGAAAGATTTGTTTCTGATCCGGGAAACCGCCCCATCGAATACAATATCGGGTTTTATATCGCCGAGAAATTCACCTATTCAATTGATATTAAAAGGTAATGTGATGATTTTATAATGCTTCCGGGAGAAGTATTTAATCGTCACAAAAATTTAAAGTAACAACACCCATAGAAATTTTAAATAAGATTATAAAGATATAATAATGAATTCAATAGCAATCGGAGTTGATGTTGGTGGAAGCCATGTGAGTTGCGCAGCCTGCCATTTATTAGAGAAGAAATACCTTTCAGAAACCCATTCGGAAAACAGGCTTGATAATCAAGGTACTGCCGAGGAAATAATAGCAGTTTGGGCTAAAACCATCCTTGAGACCATTCAAAAAGCAGGCGCTGAGAAAGTTGCAGGGATCGGTTTTGCGATGCCCGGACCGTTTGATTACCTGAATGGGATTGCCCGCTTTAAAGGGAATAATAAAAAATTTGAAACCCTTTACGGACTTGATGTCCCCACGACCCTACGCAAAGCACTCAATCTGAACGAAGATTTCCCCATCCGTTTTATCAACGATGCAACAGCTTTCGCGATAGGTGAAGATTGGATCGGTAAAGCCTGCGGAACAAAAAGTTCATTGTCGATCACACTTGGAACAGGTTTTGGATCAGCCTTTTTGAAGAACCACATGCCAGTTACAAGTGGTGAAAATGTTCCCGAAACTGGAGCAGTATGGCATCTTCCTTTTGAAGACGGCAGTGCCGATGACTACTTTTCAACGCGCGGACTATTGAACCGTTATCAGTATATATCCGGCGAACAACTTTCCGGGGTAAAAGAGTTGGCGCAACTGGCAACTAACAATCCGATTGTACGTGCACTTTTTGGCGATTTTGGTAATAAACTGGGGCTTTTTCTTAAGCCTTGGATTGAAAGATCTGAGGTTGAAACCCTCGTAATTGGAGGTAATATTTCCAATGCTTTTGACCTGTTCGGAAAAAATATGAGCGATTACTTTATAAAAAATGGCGTCAAAGTCTGCATCGAGGTCTCCGAACTAAGAGAAACTGCCTCGATAATTGGCAGCTCAACACTGGCAGAGAACAATTACTATGAGCAGCTTAAACCGCTTTTAGCAACAATGTAATATCATCTAAAACTACCAAACATGTCAAAATCAAATATTTCGCTAAAATTTGTCACGCCGGTGCTGATGTCGTTCTTTGTCATGAGCTTTTGTGACCTGGTCGGTATTGGTGTCGACCGTATTAAAATCGATTTTGCACTGAGTAACACACTGGCACAATTAATCCCATCAGCTGTTTTCCTGTGGTTTTTCGTATTGTCGGTACCGGTTGGTATCCTTCAGGATCGGATCGGAAAACGGACCGTGCTTAATATCGGTATGCTTATCACCGCTTTGGGACTATTCTTTCCCTATTTCTTTTACTCTTTCGAGATGGCACTTCTCGGATTTGCCATGCTTGGAATCGGAAATACAATCGTGCAGGTTTCGGCCAATCCACTGTTAGTCGATGTGGTACCGTCAAACCGGAGATCAAGTTTCCTGAGCTTTTCCCAATTTGTAAAATCCATCGGATCAATGATTGCAGCCCCGCTGGCCGGCTGGTTCGCCCTGCAATTTGGCGACTGGAAACTGCTTTTTCTGGTATACGGAATCGTTTCTTTGCTCACCGTTATTTGGCTGTATTTCACCAATATTGAGGAAACACAAAATACCGAAAAACGGGCAACTTTTACTTCATCGTTCAGACTGCTGAGCCATGGATACATCAGCATGATGGTACTGGGCATCTTCCTCGTAGTGGGAATTGATGTGGGAATCAACGCATTCTCGGGTCAGTTTCTTCTGGCAAAATTCGGATCAGCTCAAACTTTTGCCGAGTCCGGTAGAAGCGTTTACTTTTTCGGGAAGATGCTCGGAACATTTGGAGGTGCGATTTTGCTCTCCAGGCTTTCGGCCCGTAAGTTTTTCATCTGGTCAACAATTATTGGATTAGCTTCAATTCTTGCCTTGATCGTTGCTCCCGCAGATATCTTTGCGATCGTGATGATCTTTGTCATCGGCCTCGGAGTTGCCAATATTTTCCCTATTATTTATTCGCTTACAGTCGAAAAATACCCGCTTCGAACCAACGAAATCTCCGGATTGATGATCATGGCCGTATGTGGTGGCGCAGTTCTTCCGCTGCTCATGGGCTGGATTACCGACCTGACCGGCAATGTAACAACTGCCATGATGGTTCTTGTCGCTGCAATCTCTTACCTTTTGTTTGTATCCCTTTTCTCTGCAAAATCTAAAGCATAAACTATGTATTCAGCTACAAAATCAGGCTTAAAAATCCTGGTTCTGATCTGCCTGATCGGAACACTCTTTTCATGTTCAGTAAAAAAGGAAACGTTTAATCCGTCTGCCTATGTTGATCCTCAGATCGGTTCGGTTCATGGCCGCTGGTTCTTTTATACACCGGCATCACTTCCTTTCGGAATGGCCAAGCTAGCTCCTCACACAAATGGTTACGGAAGTCTGGGCAGCTGGGGTCCATGTGGTTATGATGACCGTCACACTTCGATTGAAGGTTTTGGCCATTTTCACGAGTTCCAGATTGGTGGCGTGGTATTTATGCCGACAGTTGGCAAATTGCAAACGATTCCGGGCAAGCTCGAAAATCCTGATGGTGGTTACCGTTCGCGATTTGATAAAAAGAGTGAACATGCCGAACCTGGTTACTACTCAGTATTTCTGAAGGATTACGGGATTAAAGCGGAGTTGACAGCCACGGAGCGCGTCGGATTTCATCGCTATACATTTCCAGAAACGACACAAGCTCATCTGATTATCGATCTTGGGCACCGGCAGGGTGAAAGCAGTGATGTGACAGAAGCCTTTGCAAAAATCATCAACAACAACGAAATTGAAGGGTATGTGGAAACCTATCCGGAATATTTAAAATTCGGGGATCCCGGCAAACGGGTGAAAATGTATTTCGTAGCTCACTTCAGCAAACCACCGCTTGAGACCGGCGCTTTTGTTGACTCGCTTCAGCAACAAGGTGTGGCTGAAACCAAAGGAATCAACAATGGTTTGTTTCTGACATTTACAATGAAGAAGGATGAAGCGCTGGAGATTCAAACCGGATTGAGTTATACCTCCATTGAAAATGCAAGGTTGAACCTGCAAACTGAGGCAACCGGAAAAACATTTGATGCAGTAAGAAACTCTGCTAAAGAAATATGGAATGAAAAACTGGGGCGCATTAAGGTAGAAGGTGGAGACAGTGTGAACCGGGTAAAATTTTATACAGGATTGTATCATGCACTTCTTGGTCGTGGAATTTCAAGTGATGTAAACGGCCAGTATCCACTGGTTGACAGCGGAATTGGACAGATTCCACTCGATGAAAAAGGAGTTCCAAAATACCATCACTATAACACCGACGGCATTTGGGGCGGCTTCTGGAACCTTAGCCAATTGTGGGCATTGGCCTATCCCGATTATTTCAGGGAATACATTCAATCGAATATCGATTTTTATAAAACACGTGGCTGGTTACACGACGGAGAGGCTGCCGGTACATATACCAATGGAGTACAAACCAATTTCCAGGGATTACTGATAGCATCAGCTTATAATTCAGGAATCAGGGACTTCGAAGTTCAGACAGGCTATGAAGCGGCTTTAAAAAATGAGTTGGAATATCATGGCCGCAACCTCGGGAACGGGAAATACGATCTAAATTACTTTGTAAATAACGGCTATGTCCCTTATAAAGACACCCTTTTAGCCAACGGTTGGAAATTTAATTTCGGATCTTCGCATACTTTGGAATATAGTTTTAGCTCTTATGCGGTAGGGCAACTTGCTAAGAATCTTGGACATGATGCAGATTACGAAAAGCTGATGAAACAAGCTTCCTATTACCGGAATCTGTTCGATCCTGAAACGAAATTTATTCGTCCCAAAAATATAGACGGCTCATTTATTGCAAAATTCGATCCTATGAAAGCATGGGATGGTTTTCAGGAAGGAAATGCATTCCAGTACACCTGGTATGTGCCTCAAGATGTTGCAGGACTTATTCAACTTATGGGCAAAGACAATTTTAACCAACGGCTGGGTGCGATGTTTACGAATGCCGAAAAAAGCAAGTTTGGAGGTGGGTCGGATGATATCGACAGTTTCTCAGGCATTGACAAGCATTACAATCACGGGAATCAGCCTTGCCTGCACGATTCATGGTTATTTAATTACAGCGGACAGCCCTGGCTTACGCAAAAATGGACGAGAGCCATTTGCAACGAATTTTATGGCAACGAACCGTTACGCGGTTATGGTGTTGGACAAGATGAGGACCAGGGTCAGTTGGGCGCATGGTATGTGATGGCCTCAATGGGATTATTTGACGTTCAGGGACATGCAGCAATGAACCCTACATTTCAATTTGGTAGTCCGCTCTTCGATAAGATCACCATCAAGCTGGACAACAAATACTATACTGGTAAAGAATTGATTATCGAAACCAAAAACAACGCCAAAGATCATGTCTACGTTCAGTCGGCATCATTCAACGGAGCGAAAAATGAAAACTGCTGGATCGACCGGAAAACATTGATGACGGGTGGCACCCTGACTTTCGAAATGGGTCTTGAGCCAAATACAGCATGGGGGGTAAAAAATCCACCTGCAAGTATGAGCGATGAAAAACCCGTAACCCGCTAAAATTAGGAAGATGAACCAAAGAAGGCTGCTTATTGTATTTCTGATTTTCACGTCGTTTCAGGCAACTGCACAACGTGAGCTAATCAAACTCCATTCGGGTTGGAAAGCCAAAAAAGCGATTGAAGTATTGGTTGATGGAACCGTTATTACAGGCAAGAACTTTCAATTTTACGATTGGATGGATGCCGTCGTACCCGGAACAGTGCTGACTACGCTGCTCCATAATCAGAAAGTTCCGGATCCGTTTTTTGGAATGAACAATGAACTGATCCCAGACATTCATCAAACCGGGTCAGATCACTATACCTATTGGTTTTACAACCAGTTTAACCTTCCTGAAATAAAAGATAATGAGCAGGTTTGGTTAAAATTCAGAGGAATCAATTATTCCGCAGATATGTACCTCAACGGGAAAAAGATTAATCCCGATACTCATGTAGGAATGTATTTACGCGAGAAATACCTGATCACTCCTTTTCTTGAAAAAGGGGTGAATAAATTGGCTGTCCTGGTGCATCCTCCCGACCCGGCAGGATCCCCAATTGGCCAGGGAGGAGATGGTACTATTGCAAAGGCAGTTGCCATGCAATTTACGGCCGGATGGGATTGGATTTGTCCGATTAGGGACCGGAATACCGGAATATGGGATGAGGTGGCTCTTGAAATCACAGGTCCCGTCGATTTACTCGATCCGTATATTCAAACCAAAGTACCCGGCAAAAGACTGCCTGCCGGAAAACAGGCTCCCGCAAGGATAGCCACTTCAGCGGATTTGATGAACAGTTCAGAAAAGAAGCAAAGCGGGAAACTGATTGCTAAATGTGGGAAGTATGAAGTTTCGAAAACAGTGGAATTATTGCCGGGGGAGAAAATCACAGTTACACTTCCGGAGTTCCAGTTAGAAAATCCGCAGTTGTGGTGGCCCAACGGAATGGGGGAACATCCACTTTATAACGTTGAATTCTCGTTTGTGTTGAACAATGGGGTGAGATCTGATCAGGAAAAAGTTCCATTCGGAATCCGTCAAACCG
>JANYLE010000368.1 GCA_025363795.1 Mariniphaga sp.
ATTTTATTCATGTTACAAATAATACCAGGTTTATTGATAAGCCTTATTTGTTCAACCTTAGTAGCCCGGTTAGCCCCCTGTATTCGACCTTATTGATTTAAGTAAATTAATAAGGTGAAGACCAAAGGGAATTTGGATAACTACTATTTCAAATTTTGTTTGATCGTTTTTTAATGAGATTTAAAATCCCGAATCTGAATGGAGCAGATTACAAAGCCAAAGATCTGAGATATTTAGAAAGACAGTTATATTTTGTCCATTAATTATTTTAGCTTTGGTTAACTATTTGTTTAAGGCTGAATTATGGAGAATGAAAACATAATTACTAAATTTAATTACAATAATAAGAATGAAGAACCAACTTATTCTACCATATGGAGGTACATGAGTTTAAATAAATTCATTTCTTTACTTCAGACTAATACTTTATTCTTTAGCTGCTTAACCGAAATGAATGATCCTTTAGAAGGTGCAAATTACAGAGATTCATTTTTCATTAAGGGTTTCTTTGGAGCCTGCAATAAAGGTTTAGAAACGAAAGAATATAATATCAAAAATTTCAAAAAAGCATTAGATGCTCTTCGAAATTACCAACAGAATTTTTTCACTTGTTGCTTTTACAGCAAACAAAGTGAATCGCGCGTAATGTATGAATCATATTCCTCAGAAAATGGAGTTGCCATAAAATTTAACTATAAATCAATACTAAGTGAGATAAACAAGCACTATGCATCAACTTTAGATACGGATTTCGAATTAGGATATGGGAAAGTTGAATATTATGAATTCAATCATGCTTCTAATTTTTTTAAGTTATTCTTAAATGATCCAAATGAATTCAATTTTGACCCATTTACAAAGGAAGACATTCACAAGCATGAGGAAGAGTTTAGATTTCTATTTTACAATAAGAATCATCTGAAAAAAATCAATAATATACAGGTAGTTATTGATCTTAAATCGTCAATACTGGAGATTGTTGCACATCCAAATAGTTTGGACTGGGAAATTAATATTTTAAATAATCTGATTAAAACGTATAACTTGGATTTCCAACTGAAAAAATCAAAAATCATCACAACTGAAGCTATCAAAAGAATCCTATAGTCTTATTCATTTTCTTTCCGCTTTTAGCTGGAGTCCGCCGCCAAAGCTTCTATTTTTGGATTTCTTTTTTTTGCAAATTTCTACAGTGAATCTACTAAGCTCAAAAATGATTTTGTATTAACAGAGATTAACAATGATTTATAAACTTTCCTAAATGTGGTAAATCAAGCTGTGTTGTTTCCTAAATTCAGTTCAATTTTTCCGCCTTCGGCTCCGGGACCTTTTTTTGAGATAATTAAACCAACCCTTCTATTGCCCCAGATAAAACGCCAAGACTTTATTTATTTTGACCAACCTTAGTAGCCGGGTTGGCCCCCCGAATTCAACCTTATTGATTTACACGCAAATTAATAAGGTTAAGATCAAGGAGATTCGCATTTCTACTAAGGTTAATTTAAGGGAAATAAGGTTTTTAACAATACGGATTAAATGGGAACCCGTCCGGATTAACTTTCTGGCCGTCAGATTGACCTGGGACCCATCCGGATTAAGTTTCTGGCCGTCAGATTGACTGGTGACCCATCCGGATTAAGTTTCTGGCCGTCAGATTAACTGGTGACCCATCCGGATTAAGTTTCTGGCTGTCAGATTAACTGGTGACCCATCCGGATTAAGTTTCTGGCCGTCAGATTAACTGGTGACCCATCCGGATTAACTTTTTGGCCATTCGGATTGACCGGGGATCCATCCGGATTAACTTTCTGGCCGTCAGATTGACTAGTGATCCGTCCGGATTAACTTTCTGGCCGTCAGATTAACCGGGGACCCGTCCGGATCAACTTTCTCACCGCCAGATTGACTTTTGGGTCGCCAGATTGACTGGGGACCCGTCCGGATTGACCTATGTTAAATATTCAGACAACTCCTATCTTCGGTTGCAATCATATTTTAAAACCGCGATTGGAAATCGCGGGACCCGTAAACCAGCGGAAATGGCTGTTATAAAAACAATAAAACCCGGAAACTTTAATTGAATTCAGTTTCCGGGCTTCTATTATTCTCAGGCTTCAACCTTTGGTTCGACCTTTTCTGTCTGGATATTTTTCCGCTTGAAGTAGGCACTCATATACCCTTCAAGCCTGTCGGGATTCTTCCAAAAGACATACTTGCCACAATTGCGGATTTCATCCATGGGCGCCTTCAGGTGGGTGAAAGCCTTGTCGCGGATATTCATCGCCTCGCTGTCTTTCTTTCGCTCGCCGTTAGTTGCACCCAGCAGATCGCCCATCTCGTCCGATGTCAAAGCCGCTTCATCGAGTAATGCAGCATCAAAACCAATCGCCGCAAGCAAATCTAAATTGGCTTTTCCCAATACCGAGAGGTCATTGAGGTCCTGCACCATATCTGAATTGGAGTCGCCCAGCGCAATATCCTCCACCCTCGACAATAAACCTTCGTCGTTACGGAAAGCATACCGAAATGCATGGAGCAACCGGTCGCGCAGATCGAAGGCCAAAGGTGACTGATCCTTCCAGGCCTGCTCATCGTGTTGGCGCGTATTCCGTTCCTTGATCCACCGCGACTGCGCCTCGCGACAGGCACCCGCGCGAACGGGAAGCTTGTCAACATTCATCCAGTCGAGTCCGGCGCCTGTGAGTGCCACCTCGTCATCCTGGCACCAGTGGTACAAATCCTCTGCCTCCTGGACAAATACATCCACGGGCATCGTTGGGGTTATTGTATTTTCAGGTGTGATGGCCTGAATTTCATCTATTACTTCTAAATAATCTGTATTTGATGACATTTGTTTTTGTTTTATTATTAATCAATAGACCGCAAAATAAAACCAGCGATTTAATTGATAAAAAAATCGCCTCAAACGAATGACAGCGAACGCATTCCGGTTGATTCCGGAAGGTTGCTTCAAGCAGGTAGTTCAACGATTTTGAATACAGGAATTCACTTTAAAAAGTGTTCGGGATGGCTTCACATCCCTGAGGATCTTACCATAGAGCAGCATTTAAAAGGTTTTT
>JANYLE010000383.1 GCA_025363795.1 Mariniphaga sp.
ATGAAAAGCGCCTCAGTTTCAGTATAGGTAAGGATCTTCAATTTGTGGGCGTCTTCCACATCCATAATCTGGTAACAGATATCGTCAGCAGCTTCGACAAGGTAGACCAGCGGATGGCGAACATAGTGCAGCGGTTGATCCGATATTTTTATCATCTCAAGCTGCGATGCAATCTTACGAAACAGCTCTTTCTCGCTTTGGAAAAATCCGAATTTAGGTTTTCCTCCGGCAAGTGAAGATTCGTACGGATATTTAACGATACTTGCTAATGTGCTGTATGTTAATGCAAATCCTCCGTCTCTCTTTCCAGAAAATTGATGGCTGAGTACCCTGAACGCGTTGGCATTTCCTTCAAAACAGGTAAAGTCAGTCCATTGTTCTTCAGTGAGTTCTCCCTGGTATTTTAATCCACCACCTCTTTTGAAAAAATCGGCAATTGCACTCTCACCGGAATGTCCGAAAGGGGGATTTCCCAAATCGTGCGCCAGGCAAGCTGCAGAAACAATAGAGCCAATCTCTCCAATTATATTTTGCAAATAAGCACTTTGATCAACTTTCGCCGCCACAGCCACCAAATTGCCCAGTGAGCGTCCGACACTGGCTACTTCGAGTGAATGGGTTAACCGGTTGTGGACAAATATACTTCCCGGCAGGGGAAACACCTGCGTTTTATCCTGCAACCGTCTGAAAGGGGAGGAGAATATGATCCTGTCGTAATCGCGTTGGAAAGTTGAACGGATATCATCCGCCTCCTGCGCCTTCCGATCTTCGAGGCCCAACCGGCAATCTGCAATCAATTTGTCCCATTTTACCATCCCAAAGTAGTTTTTGTCTGGTTCAAAGTTGTCTGTTTTTTTGATGATTACAAAATTTGTTGGCGCTTTACCCTTAAATGAATATCTTCGCAGCTAAATTTTTTCTGAATATGCTGTCACCAATGCTTAACGGTTTGCTACTGCCATTTATGGTCGCTATGTTTCTGGCGATCAATATGGGAGGAAGCGGAACATCTCCATCATTTGCAACTGCATATGGTTCAGGAATATTACGAAAGGATTTAATCCCTGGTCTTTTTGGACTATGTGTTCTTGTAGGTGCATTGCTGGCAGGAAAGAATACCGCCATTACTTTGGGGAAAGGAATTCTCCCCGCAGAAAGTCTTAATTATACCCTAACGACTATCATCCTTTTTTCGGTGGCAATCTCTCTGCTTTTTGCCAACCTGCTTGGCGTTCCGCAATCGACTTCTCAGTCAACGGTTCTTGCTTTAGCTGCACCTGCCTCATACATGGGACAACTTAATTCGAAAAAGGTTTTTTGGGAGATTATTCCAACCTGGGTAATGCTTCCCTTGGTCTCTTTTGGGATTATGTATTTGATTGCCAATGTATTTATTAAAAGATTTGATTTTAACCATCCCGGTTATTTTCAAACGGCAAAAAGACAGTCTCTTTTTCGCTGGGTTGTAATAATTACCAGCTGTTATGTTGCCTTTTCAATCGGATCGAACAATGTGGCCAATGCTTCCGGACCTATTTCTTCAATGATTACCAATGAATTGAATATCAATCCAACAGGGAGTAATTTTGTGCTGATCATGATTCTTGCCACCTTGATTATTGCCCCTTCATTTGGCATCGGAAGCTCAATATTTGGCCGGAAATTAATTGTAAAAACGGGCACCGAAATTGTTGAAATCGGAAAGGTTGAAGCATCGATTATCTCTGTCATTACCGCCTCATTGTTATTGAGTGCATCAGTTTCCAAAGGAATTCCCACATCGCTTGTTCAGCTCAATACCTTTGCTATTCTTGCCTTGAGCGTATCGAAGAAAGGCTGGAAAAATACATTCTCGAATAAGGTGGTGAAGAGGCTGTGGATCATTTGGTTTATTGCCCCGGTCTTTGCATTTATACTTTCCTATGTGTTGACTATGCTGGCCGATCAAGCAGGATTACTGCATGTTTAATTTCGGCTCAGCAACGAAATGTTCCGGGAAATAAATTTACCAGCCTGTCCTAAATCATTTTGAAACCAGAAAAGTTGGATTCAACATTTTAAGTTGAGCTATCTGTTTGTTTAGAATTGCCAAATCGTCAATATATTTCTGTCCTCGTTTTTTTTAATTCACACTCCATCTCGGCAGTGTCCGGAAAATGTTTCAGCATGGTTGACTTGAAGGTTGAACCGTGATTGGGGATTACTGTGTGAACAAGCTCGTGAACAATTACGTAGTCTATCAGCTTGTCATTTAGCCGCATAAGATGAAGGTTGAGATTAATGTTTTTTCGGTTGGAACAACTTCCCCAGTTCGTTTTATTATTTTTAATCGTCACTTTATTAAAGTTATAGCCTAAACTTGCGGCCAGTTCTGCGATTCTTACCGGCAGGTATCGCTTTGCGTCGAACCGGAGGACATTTTCAATCGTCTCTTTTAGCTGAAGCTGTAATTCATCCGATTCAATCAGTTGATCATTCGGATATTCAAAGTATATGCACTTCTCATTTTCAGCGTATCGGATCTTTAGTTTGGCTATATCTGCAGGGCCAACTTTGTATTGGTAATTTCGGGTAGCGAATAAATAACCGGGTTGAATCAGCTTTGGAGGACCAAGTCTTTTCGACAGTTTTTCTTTGGTTTGCGCAATCCATTGAAGGTGTTCGGATAGGAATTTTTCCCCGTTTCGGAAAGTAGCCAGCCAGGGTATTGTAACATTGATGATGCCGTTAGGTTTGATGGTGATTTTATACCGTGTTGCCTGACGGTTTTTGGTGATGGTAACCACCCCAATGTTTTCAATAGTTAACTGCTTGTTATTCATTAATATAATTCGTAATTGCCTTGAGTTTAATATTGAACATATCGGTTTTTGATTGGCTGATTAAACCAATTCAATGAACATTTTTACAGATCGGATCTTTCCGATATGCCGGACAAAAATACCTTAATCTGTTTACATTCCTGATGCATGAATTTTTTTTCGATGGTTCCATTTTTAAAAATTGCCGAAAATTCTCTTCGATATATTTTACAATGGCAATTGATATACTCCTAAAATATTATTATTTTAACTGCGCATTTTGGGATGCCCGATTTATTGATGGAGACAGATAGCCTGGTCGGGAGTCAAGTCCAATAATCGATTAAAACATACCACCATGGGAAAGAACAGAAAGGACGAAGTGTTTGGAATGTTGGGGAAGTTTGAATCACTTTTTATCGTCCATGGAAAATCATTGCCAGGATCCCTGGTATTTGAATCTTTAAACCCATTCCCGGGTTATTACGATCATCAGGAAAGTGATATAAAGCCGGTTTATCTCTATTTAGCCCTTGATCGTGAGTATAGCGTTTTTGATATTGAGCGGGCCAATCAGGCAGTTAAAAAGAGCTATGACTGGCACTTTGAAGCTGCAAAAGGGAAGATTGACCTGTTTGACAAGCATTTTGATGTGGTTCGTTTACGTCACCTTGATAGTTTTGATCAGCTTATCCCCATTCAGAAGGAATTTATAAAGGCAGGTATAAAGCTAAAGATGAGTTCGCAAGCTAAATTAAACAATGAAAAAGGTTTTATTCGGCTGATGAAATTGTTTTATATAAGTAAACTGGCCAAAGGAATTTATATTGACACCTCCGAAGATTATCATGCCTATCTTGTTCTTCCGCGAAGGCTGTCACAGGAGGAGTTTGAGGAAACGACATTGAAAGTGAAATATAACTGGGAATCAACCGATTTTGATGCCGCTTCGGGTTGCTTTTTTATCCGCGGAAAGCTGAAGGAGATGGTTCGTATCTATTCAAAAAATCTGACACTTGAATACCTGGAGGAACTTCAAAAACTCTATTTGTTAAAAATAAGGAAACTGGAAATCTTATAGTTGATTAACAAACAAAAGGTTGCACTTCCACAACCTTTTGTTCGTTCAATTATTTGGCTTTTTTCGCATTGGCTACAAGCTGATTGAAAAGAGCTAATTGTTCTTTCAAAGCTGCGATCTTATCTGCCGGCTCGGTACGGGCTTCGAGAAGAATCCAACCATTGTAGTTTATCTTCGAGAAAAGGTCGAATAACTGCTGGTAAGGATAGTTACCTACATTAAACTCGCGGACGTGTACCGTATCTCCGAACCACTTTTTAACGCTGTTGAAATTTCCTTCGAGTCCTGGAGGGAGAAGATCCTGATCGTTACAATTCCAGCACATCTTCACATTCTTCTCGCTTATCTGCTCGAAAATCGCTTTCATATTTGGCAATTCCTGTGTTTTATTGCCATGTACTTCAACCCGTACTAATTGGCCGTAATCCTGGGCAAATTTCCCCACTTCGTTTAATGAAGCTGCAATCTGGGCGATGGTTTTCTCTCTTGTAACGCCTTCCGGTAAATCGTTGGGTTTTACCTTTATCCCGGATGCACCAATATCATAGCATAGTTTGATATAAGCTTTAGTCTGGTCGATATTCATTCGCAGTTTTACAGGATCCGGACTATGAAATTCGAAATTTGCCCCGTACCCAATACAAGTGACCGGACTGTTGGCAAACATTTTTTTCACATCGGCGCGTTGAAATACACTTAGATTTGTTTCAACCTTATGCGCGTGCTCTGCCCGAAGTTCAACCCCAAGGATATTGGTTTTTACGCAATTGGCAATCAATGTTGGTAAATCCCAGTCTTTTGCCCATTGATAGGTAACTAAGCCAAGTTTCATCCCCGATGGGGCAGGTTTTGCCCATGATTGAAACGGGTTAATGGTTGAGAGGCCAATACCTGCGATTAGACTTTTCTGTATGAAATTACGCCGCGATGAATTTTTCTCCATGATTATACTGCTGAATTTAGTTAGAAGATGTGAAGATAGACATATATCCATTAAATAAAACAAATTGTTCAGGAAAAACCGTGAAGTAAGTTGGGGGCTAAATCAAAACTAATCATAGAAAAGACACCTTAATTTAATATATTTGTCTGCTATTAGCTTAAAACTTTGTTTATTTTGCA
>JANYLE010000423.1 GCA_025363795.1 Mariniphaga sp.
CCGCTCAATCTGGTCCGAAATGTCGATGCATTCTTTTCTTGAAGGGAAGGATACGACAAAACAGGTAGGCAATAAGATGAAATCTTTCGAAGAGAAAGCTGCTGAAGCAGCACACGATATTTTAAAATTGCGCAAACGCAAAGCACTTGCACTTGCTGCAGGCTACGATAAGCTTCCCCCTGACGGAAAAGCGTACCAGGTTATGGTAGATGAATTAAACAAAATTATTGGTGATTACGAAAGTCTTTTCATTGGAACGTCTTTTAAATCAACTAATAAATATGTATTCGAAGTCGTCCCGGATTCCAAAGAGGGCAAAGCGATAGTGGCATTCAGGTTTTCAGCAACAGCCGGAGTCATGCCAGAGAGTAATGTTTCGGGTAAACCTATTATGCTTGAGTTAGATCCCAATCTTGATCTTGCTCGCAATGGTCAGCAGAAAGCTGCTCCAACAGCTGGTGAGACTTCATCCAATGGATTATTTTACAGAACCCCGGGTGTTGTTGTTGCTCGATTGCTGAATGGTAGCGACGTTCTCGCACAGGCCCGCCTTTCGATGGCGCAGTTTGGAGTTGTCACTCCCATTCCTGACGGATTGGTCAATGGTGAGTACTCGATTGAATTTCATCCGGCAACAGGTGCAATTCAACGGATTGGAAATTAATTCGCTGACAGTTTGCAGCGTAGAATGCGAGGAACTGAGGAAATAAGATTTGTAAAAATAGTTTAGGGGTGATCGGGAAGGATCGCCCCTAAACATATATGCCGGTTGTTAATTAATGATTTTTGTCTAATATTTAATAAACTGTTTTTACCTATATTGCACCGCTAAAAACTATTTCAGGATTTTCTAATTTTTATTTTATGACTGAGATACTCAGGAATTCAGACTTATAAAAATCACAAATAATTTATCCATTTAAACATTCTTACCAATTAAAAATGCAAGAACTTAAAAAATCCCTTCGCGACTCGAAGTCAGCACGTTGGATAATGCTTGGACTCGTATCATTTACCATGATGTGTATGTATTACCTGACTGATGCCATGGCTCCTTTGCAGGAAAGATTACAGGCTGGTTTATCATGGTCGGCTTCAGACTATGGATTGTTTACCAGCGGTTATGGTTGGTTCAACGTGTTTTTGCTGATGCTTGTTTTCAGCGGAATGATTCTGGACAAGATGGGTGTCCGGTTCACAGGAATTCTTGCAATAGGTATCATGTTGATTGGTGGGTTTATTAAATACCTGGCTATTTCGGGCCATTTTCACGGCATGTTCGAGTTAACAATAGGTTCATGGCAAATGATTGGTCCAACCACAAAGTCTGCTGTTGTGGCAGGATTTGGATTCGCCGTTTTTGGAGTAGGATGCGAGATGTTTGGTATTGCAGCTAACAAAGCTGTGGTACGTTGGTTTCGTGGAAAGGAAATGGCATTGGCTATTGGACTAAACACCTCGACTGGTCGTATCGGAACTGCTTTAGCAATGTTTACGCCCATTCCATTGATAAAACTGACAGGTGATATCAGCATGCCGGTAATCGTTTCCCTTTTCTTATTGGGTATTGGGATGCTGGTGTTTGTCCTGTTTACTTTCATGGATCGTAAATTGGATCAGGAAGAAGCTGATGCGGGCGTTCTGCCAGATGAAGAGTTTAAATTCGCTGATATTCTTGAAATTGGCAGGAATCGTGCTTTTTGGTACATCACCGCCCTATGCGTCTTATTTTATTCAGCGGTTTTTCCATTTATTAAGTACGCCACCAACATGATCGTACAAAAATTTGGGATTTCGGACTCTTTTGCCGGCTATATTCCCGCTTTATTACCTTTCAGCGCTTTATTGCTAACACCAGTTTTTGGCAGTATGTTCGACAAAAAAGGGAGAGGTGCAACGATCATGATCATTGGTTCTATCCTCCTGGTTTGTGTTCACTTGTTGTTCTCGATACCTTCATTAAATAGTTTCCCGATTGCCATTGGATTAGTGATGGTATTGGGCATTGCCTTTTCGATGGTGCCATCTGCCATGTGGCCATCAATTGCTAAAATTATTCCTGAAAGCAAACTGGGAACAGCCTACGCAATGACATTCTGGGTTCAAAACTGGGGTCTGATGGGTG
>JANYLE010000425.1 GCA_025363795.1 Mariniphaga sp.
GTTCCTTTGTGACCTGGCGACTTTGTGGCAAGAAAAAATAGCCACCAAGACATAAAGATTTCACAAAGAAAGAAGATTAAAAATCCGTTGCTACATAACCGGCTGAGCCGATGGCTCTTAAAAGGAGTTGCAAACTCAAAACAACGTCCTCCCCGATGCAAACGATGTGAAGCATAGAAAAATCACTTGTCAAACTATCGCGTAGCGATTTAAGTAGTGTAGAAATATCCTGTTCATGTACCTTTTTTACCGTGTAGCGGTTAAACCCAACGCTTTTCAATGATGATTTCTGCCTGTGGCGCATATATCGTTTGGTTTTCAATTATTGTTGGCAGATGCGCCAGGGATTTTTGCGCATTCCATTGCTACCATACTTCAACCGCCTACGCGGTAATGAATTAATTGTGTGTCGTTCACGCTTCTCTTCTTCTTATTTCCTTTACCGCATCAACCATTGCCATAAAACCTTCAACGGTAGCATACCCCGGAATAGAATTCCCTGAACCCAACCCGTAACCACGGGCTTTACGTCTGAATTCAGTGCCTTGTTCCAGTACCTGTGCATACACCGTCTCGTAGGGATTCAATATCAGATCATTCATATCAAAGCCGCCAAAGAGTCCGATACGATCGTTATAATCATCGATCCATTTCTGGAAAGGGGCAATCTGATTTTCGTTCGAATGTTTTGCATCAATTCCCAATGCGATCAAATCGTCCATAACTTCAAATATATAGCCACAACTGTGCATAAGGAATTTCTTATTCCCCCGATGTACAATATCAATTACGCGTTTGTATTGCGGTAAAATATGCGCCCTGATAATTTCCGGGTCCAACAGTGTATTGGTATGAAATCCAAGGTCGTCACCCATTCGAAAGAAGACAAAAATGTCGGAGTAATTCTTCACCATATCCGTCCAAAGTGTTTCATAAAGGTCCCCTACCCTTTTGAAAATATCAGCAAAGAGCTCAGGATCGATGCACTGCATGATACACAGATTCGTATAGCCAACTAAATCCTGTGCCGATTCAAATATACCGTAACCACATCCACCGAAAGCCTTCATACCAACAGGAAGCGCTTTCCTTATTGCCTCAAGATGGGGAGTGTAGGTTTCCCAATATATTTTAGGCAGTTCATCAAAGGGATATTGCTCAAAATCAGCGCGTGTTTGAATGGGTCCGTCACCACCCAGGATTGCACCGTGACCGGGAAATATTTCACAGATGGCAGCCTCATAATCAAAAGCATCATAAGTCATTGTCTTCCAGAAACCAGTAACTGTTTTGTAGTGTTCGATCAGATCAGCACCTTTCTTTCCCTTGGCGGATATTTCTTTCCCCAACGCTTTCGAAATAAACGGTTCATCAATGTGATGTTCGTACAATGAAAGATAGTCCGGTTTTTTGTTGTGCAATACCTTCAGAATATTGTTGTAATCAGGCTGAAAATTGTCATTCGAATATTTCATAAACAGGTAGTTTTGTTACTATTTTTTGCAATAAACAGGTGTTGCTGATCCACTTCCTATCTTCTAATACAAGTATCAATTATTTTATTCGTGCAGGATAACCGGAACTGTGAGGTCCCGAAACAGGTTGACGATAATTTGAATAACAAAATTGGTAAAAAACATCAGATATCAATAAAAATGGTTGATGTTTTTTAGACCTCCCTTCGGTTTGATTTTATTGCAGGCTGGTGCGGATTTAGCTTACGCTGATCTTCGATTGCAACCTGTGCTCCCCTCGTTTGTAACGGGGGGTTAGTGGCAAGTCGTTTGTAACGACAAATACATCCTTTCTTCAGAAGACAATACAATTGCAACTGAAATTCTAAAAGAAGTCACATCCTTTTAGTGGCGTAGCCTCTATCTGTATTGTAACACCGGATTTTAATCCGGCGAAAATGGATATAAATTGATGGGGAGAGCCGTAGGTTCGGTGCATATCACAACTAAATGTATCGTACCTACGGCACTCGGTTATATTACCTGGTTTTCATCGCAACGGATTAAAATCCGTTGCTACAAAATCGGTTGAGCCGATGGCTCTTAAAAGGAGTTGCAAACTCAAAACAACGTCCCCATTGTTGAAAACGATGTGAAGCATCTAAAAATCACTTGTCAAACTATCGCGTAGCGATTTAAGTAGTGTAGAAATATCCTGTTCATGTAACTTTTTTACCGTGTAGCGGTTAAACCCAACGCTTTTCAATGATGATTTCTGCCTGTGGCGCATATATCATTAGGTTTTCAATTATTGTTGGCAGATGCGCCAGGGATTTTCTGCACAATCAATTGCTACAATATTTTAACCGCATACGCGGTTAAGAAACTAATTCCATTCGTCAATAATAGTGGGTTTAAACTTTAACAGAATCCAACCACAAGGTTCAAAAAGGAATTCACAAAGTCCGCAAAGATGACGCAAGGAATGACTGGTCTTGGTGTACTTTGTGCATCCCTGGTGTTCATTGTGTTTATAATGTCTTTAGCAGGCTCCCAAATCCATTGGTCCTAACGATCTCCACCACCACAACAACCTGCAAAACTCTCCCATTGGCATTCAATTTTCACAATTCTATTTTACACTTATTTACAAAATAACTACACTTGTCACATAAAGCCCTTCATCTGCAAATCATCAACAAATAAAATAAATTGTTCCATAATAATTGATTTTAATTATACACCTTTACTTCATAATATATAGCGATAAAAAACAGTAAGTGCCACAATCATAAATTTGAAGAGTAGTTACGTTTCCAATTAGGGGTAGTTTATTAAAAAAAGCAAATTAAAAGAAAGCGAATCCGACGAATACAGCTGAACAGACCTGATCTTATCAGACATATAGATGAGTTATGCACAAGTACGCTTTTTACGAACATTTAAACTATAATAACATGAAAACGAATTTTTTGAAAAGTGTTTTAATCATTGGGACAACATTGGCATTATTATCATTTGACAAACCTGCGGGATGGTTCAGTGCAGGTAGCAAACCACAAAGTTATGAGATGGGTATTGACAAAGGTGCTGGACAGAGTGGTAAAAACGCAGCTACAATTAAATCCAAGGACTTCACGATTGACGGTTTCGGAACGTTAATGCAACAAAGTAGCCCAGACAAATATCTTGGCAAACGAGTTCGGATGACAGGGTATGTTAAAACAGAAAACGTTGCTTCCTGGGCAGGACTTTGGCTTCGGATTGACCAATCGGGTTCACAACAACCGTTATCGTTTGACAACATGCAATCCAGACCAATAAAAGGGACAACAGGTTGGGAAAAATATGAAATTGTTTTAGATATTCCAGGCAATGCTTCACTTATGGCATTCGGTATGCTGCTGGACGGAACAGGACAAGTTTGGTTTGACAATATTACATTTGAAATCGTTGACCATTCTGTTCAAACAACAGACGCTAAAAATGTTAAGAACCCTGCCACGCAAAGCGCTCCGGTAAATCTTGACTTTGAGAAATAAAGTACCTGTGCATAACAGCGGCTACCCGGCAAACCGGACTCACCACTAATCCCTCATTGGTAACGAGGGTTTAGTGGTGAGTCGTTTATAACGACAAATACACCCTTTCTTCAGAAGACAATACAATTGTAACAGAAATTCTAAAAGGAGTTGCATCCTTTTAGAGGCGTAGCCTCGGTCTGTATTGTAACACCGGATTAAAATCCGGTGAAGATGAATCCAAATCGCACGGAAGAGCCGTAGGTTCGGTGCATATCACAAATCAATGTATCGTACCTACGGTACTCGGTTATATTACCTGGTTTTTATCGCAACGGATTAAAATCCGTTGCTACAAAATCGATCGAGCCGATGGCTCTTAAGACAGCATGATTTCAAAGAAATTGAAAAGAAGTTGCAAACTCAATACAACTTCCCATTATTG
>JANYLE010000436.1 GCA_025363795.1 Mariniphaga sp.
GCAGAGCCCTCAAGCATGCTGGCACTATTAAGAATGATATCGTACTTTTTAACTTCGTTATAACTCTTTAAAAAAGAAGAGATGCTATCGACGATTTGCTGATTGATCTGCCCCTGCATATCAGATAATTTCTGGGTAAGATCATAATCGAGTTTTTGAATTTCCTGCTGAAGACCTCCTAACCTTTCTTGTTCCTGACGCGCGCGATCTTCCGTTAAGAACCCTCCGCGCTGAACTTTTTCCTGAAAAGCAGCGGCGTCACGGTCGAATTTCATCCGTTTCTCAGTATACTCTTTTCTGAAGGCATCCTTCTTTTGGGAAAATTCAGTATTTAATTTTTTTGCAAGCTCGTAGGTAAAAAGCATCGAATCCATTTTTACATACGCGATTGAGAGTGCTTTATTCGTTCCTTTTCCCGAATCCTCCGGAGTCGATTTGTCTTTATTCTTACCGGTGAAATAGATCAGGTAAAGGCATGCAATCGCAAGTGCCAAAATAATATTAACAATAGTCGAGTTCTTCATAAAAAGCATTTATGTTTTAATCTCTTTTAAAATTTGGTGTGACAAATATAATCGAAAAGTCGAAGCATAAAACTACCAAATATATTTTTGTTTTATGCACTGCTTTCATCATGTAAAAATATTAAAAATGATCGGATCTATTGATAAACATCATATATCTTCTTGTATCGACATGATACTTTTACAAAAATTAATAACAATTCAATTTCAAGGCTAATCCAAAGCAAACATGATCAATAAATTAATAGCAAAGATGCTTCCATTGTTCCCTGAAAAACTAGTTTGGATTTTTTCGAAACGGTATATTTCAGGACAGTACATCGAAGATGCACTCTCAGAATCGCGAAAACTGAACCAAAATGGGATAATGGTTACAGTAGATTTGCTTGGCGAGTATATTCAGAACCTTTCGGAAGCTGACGTATACAAAGAGCAATACATCGATTTAATCAGAAGATTCACCGCGGAAAAGATCAATGGGAACTTCTCTGTTAAGCCATCAATGTTCGGGTTATTGCTCGACCAGGAAGCCTGCTACAACAATTTAGCAGATATTGTGGAGGCGGCGGATCAATGTAACTCCTTCATTAAAATAGACATGGAGGATTCCGAATGTACCACCATCGAATTAGAAATATTCAGGCGATTAAAAACTAAATTCCCGGGACGCGTCGGGATAGTTGTTCAGGCCTACATGAGACGGACACTTGATGATGTCAAGAAACTAATGGATGTGCATTTCCCCGAAGCACCTTTAAATTTCAGGCTTTGCAAAGGAATCTATATTGAAGATGAAAGTATTGCCTATAAAAAATACCAGGAAATAAGGGATCATTACATCGAAGATTTGCGTTTTATGCTAGAAAACGGAATTTATGTTGGTATCGCAACCCACGATAAATACCTAATAGACAAGGCTTATGAAATCATTGAGCAACTCAATGTACCGAAAGATAAGTATGAGTTCCAAATGCTTTTTGGTGTTGCCCCTAAATTAAGGCAATCAATTGTTGACCGTGGTCATCAAATGAGGGTTTATGTCCCATATGGAAAACAATGGTTCAATTATTCGACACGCCGGCTGAAGGAAAATCCTAACATGGTCTGGCATATCTTAAAAGCAATGTTTGTAAGACAATAAAATAATCGCCGGCAACCTGCTGCAGAGTGCAAGTTGCCGGTGACTTTTTACCTGTTTCCAGTGGTATCCGGAACAGCCCCAAACGGACCTCCCCCTCGTTTTAGGGCTTCGAAATGGCCAATCAAAATTGCACTCTCACTATCAGTGACCATCTCCTTCGCAACTTTATTTGAAGTGAAAATAGGTGATCCATAGATAATATTGTTGGTTTTGAAATTTTGAGTTGATATTCCTACCGAATTTTCGGGAGTGACTAACATTCCTTTGTATTCAACCCGCATTTGATTGGTTCGCATCGTCTTTTTGGCATTCAAATCCGCATCATAGACCTTTGGTGATTTTATCAAGCCTTCAACAACTGCCTTATTAACATTGCTCTGCGCAATATCTTTTGCCTGCTGATCGCTCTGAACCGGAGTGATGATCATTGAACTGGAAGCAATCCTTCTTAAAATGATGATTTCAGCCAATTCTACGGATTCCTCGTTCATGAAAACACCCATTACATATTCATCTGATTTAAGAGAATCTGGCACGATAAGCCTGTTGGGATGGTATCCCATGTAAGTAAATACGATAGAATCACCCGGGTTTCCATAAAATGAAAAACGACCAGATTCATTAGTTGAAAAATTGATTTTGTTATTGATTTTGAAATTGGTGTTCGATAAAGGCTCATGGGTTTTACTATCGAAAGTAATTCCGGTAATAAAAACCGGCTTGATCTTTTTCACAGGAACAACCTGTCCTTCAGCAATATTGCCTATGAAAAGGAGAAACAAGGCAATTAATACAAATTGCAGTAACTTAAATGGTTTCATGGTTTAATTATAAATTAGGAAGATGTTCTGTAACTAACAACTATTTAAGCGTTAAGTTCTCTAAAGTTAAGGATCGAAAAGATCGTCGCATACAATAATTTACATGTTTAAGAACATCAAAAAAATAAAATCACGACAAAAATAAAAGATTAAGTTTGCAGAACGGATCAGAACAGATGAGCCGTCCACTTTTCCATGAAGAAATTTAGTTTTAAGCCTAATTTAGACTCCGGAATCTCCAAAGTTCAACAGCTTGTTGATGCTTTAATCCGTTCTATAAATTATAAGATGCTTCGCGAAGGTGACGCATTGCCTTCCGTCAACGAATTAATGAAAGAATCTGGTTTATCGCGCGATACGGTATTTAAAAGTTATGCGGAACTCAAGCGGCGGGGTATTGTGGAGGCAATCCCAAACAAGGGCTATTTTGTAACCCGGTCGCAAAAGCAGGTTTTTCTGTTTCTGGATACTTTCAAAGCTTATAAAGAGGTGCTTTATAACTCGTTTAAACAAAGTATGCCACGTAACGTGATGGTTGACATTAACTTCCACCATTATAATTTCGATCTGTTCGAATCGATTATCCGCAATAGCATCGGTAAGTTTAATTACTATATCATCATGAATTTCAATCACCCTGACATTCCCGGTATTGTTAGCGAAATTGATCCTGATAAATTGCTATTGATTGACTGGGCGGTTCACTCCAAAAATGGTCAGGCAAAAGTCTATCAGGATTTTGGAGAGTCAGTTTACCGTTGTTTGGCCTCCGGATGGCACTTGCTTAGAAAATACGACGAAGTGGTTTGTGTTTATCCGGAATACACATTTCATCCCATCGAGTCGGTAGAAAACGTAAACCGTTTCTGTGACGATAATAAATTAAAGTTCAGCGTTATATATGATATTGCAGATCTTGATATCCAGGTAGGAAAAGTTTATTTTGTTTTTGAGGATATTGACCTTGCAGCCATTCTGGAGCAGGCTAACAGAAAGAAATTCAGACTTCGTGACGATTTTGGAATACTCTCTTACAATGATACTCCGATGAAAAAGTTCATTGCTGATGGAATTACAGTCATATCGACTGATTTCAAACTTATGGGGCAAAAAGCTGCAGAATTAACATTAAGCAATTCGAAACTTGAGTTCCTTGTTCCCACTGAATTAATAATCCGGGAATCTTTATAATGATCATGACACAACAGAACAGATTAATTTATAAATTTTGAACTACAAACCGCTATGTATCTATTAGGAATTGACATTGGAAGCTCTTCGGTGAAAGCATCGTTGATTGACGGACAGACAGGAAATTGTTTGTCATCGGCTTTTTATCCTAAACAGGAAATGAAAATTGTGGCATTGCAGGCCGGATGGGCAGAGCAGGAACCCGAACAATGGTGGGAAAACCTAAAGTTGGCACTCCGCGATGTGATAGCCGAATCAAAAATTGACCCCAAATCAATCGATTCAATCGGTATTTCTTATCAAATGCACGGATTGGTGGTGGTTGATAAAAATCAGCAGGTTTTGCGACCTTCTATAATATGGTGCGACAGCCGGGCTGCAGTTTACGGAAACAAAGCATTTACCGATATTGGTGAAAAGGAATGTCTGGCCAACCTGCTGAATTCGCCCGGAAATTTCACTGCCTCCAAATTGAAATGGGTGAAGGAAAACGAGCCTGCATTGTTTGCCCGTATCGACAAAATCATGTTGCCTGGTGATTTCATTGCCATGAAACTTTCGGGAGAGATTAAAACAACTGCCAGCGGTTTGTCGGAAGGAATCCTGTGGAATTTCAAAGAGAATGCAGTGGCAGAACTGTTACTCGACTATTATCGTTTCGAAAAGTCGTTTATTCCGGAGATCGTCCCAACCTTCTCCCTACAGGGCGTGGTCAATGCAAAGGCAGCTGCAGAAACGGGACTTGCAGAAGGGACGAAAATTAGCTACCGCGCTGGCGATCAACCCAACAATGCCCTTTCGCTGAACGTATTGAATCCAGGCGAAATTGCAACCACTGCCGGAACTTCCGGAGTTGTATATGGTGTAAGCGGCGAAGTAAAGTATGATCCATATTCTCGTGTCAACACCTTTGCTCATGTGAATCATACCACCAAAGCGACCAGGCTAGGCGTTTTATTGTGCATCAACGGGACCGGAATTCTAAATTCGTGGCTGAATAAAACGGTAGGCAACAAAGCATTTTCATACGAAGAAATGAACCAAAAAGCTGCCGAAATTGCCATCGGCTCTGAAGGATTGAGTATTCTCCCTTTCGGGAATGGTGCCGAACGAGTTCTTCAGAATAAAAATATCGGTGCGCAGATTTCCGGATTAGGATTCAATACGCATACTGAAGCGCATTTATTCAGGGCAGCCCAGGAAGGGATTGTGTTCTCGTTCAAATATGGGATGGAAATCATGGAAGAAATTGGCATAAAGGCTCAAGTCATTCGTGCCGGGAAAGCCAATATGTTCTTGAGTCCGGTTTTCCGCGAAACGCTTGCCGGAGTTTCCGGAGCCACCATCGAATTATACAATACTGACGGATCAATAGGTGCTGCCCGAGGAGCTGGAATCGGATCGGGTTATTATGCATCGGAGAAAGAGGCATTTGCAAGTCTTAAAAAGCTAGAGACAGTTACTCCTGACACAAGCAAGAAGGCACAATACGAAGACGCATATCAGAACTGGAAACGTCAACTCGATAAATATATTTAAATATAAAACAAATTTATAATTGCCAGTCAGCCTGTTAACCATTTATATCTGAAAGTTAAAAGCAAAAAAGAAGGTAGCGTTTAACATGAAAAACGAAGCCTGAAACTTGGTTCAACAGGATTTTTCAAAGGAATATTATCAGTTAAATAGTAATCAAAAGTTTATTAATTAAAAAATTTACATCATGACAGCTTTTAAAGGAAACAAAGCGTACTTTCCTGGAATTGACCAGATTCAGTACGAAGGACCACAATCAAAGAATCCATTGGCATTCAAATGGTACGATGCAAACAAAGTAGTCGGTGGAAAAACGATGAAGGATTATCTCCGTTTTGCAGTTGCTTACTGGCATACATTCTGCGGCGACGGTGGCGACCCATTTGGACCCGGAACAAAGGTATATCCATGGACTGGAGCAGCCGACAAAATGGATGCAGCCAAAGAAAAAATGGATGCAGCTTTTGAATTTATCAGTAAAATTGGTGCACCTTTCTATTGTTTTCACGACACCGATGTTGTTGGTGACGGTTCTGTTTTCGAAATTGAAAAACGGCTTGCCAAAATGGTGGATTTCGCCAAAGAACGCCAGGCAGCTACAGGTATTAAATTACTTTGGGGTACAGCCAATGTATTCTCAAATCCACGTTACATGAACGGTGCGGCAACCAATCCTGATTTCAATGTTTTGACCAATGCCACAGTTCAGGTGAAAAATGCTATCGATGCAACTATTGCATTAGGTGGCACCAACTATGTATTCTGGGGTGGCCGTGAAGGTTATATGAGCCTTCACAACACCGATACCAAACGCGAACTTGATCACATGGGCAAATTTCTTGGTGCAGCCCGCGATTATGCACGTGTACAAGGATTTAAAGGAACTTTCCTGATTGAGCCAAAGCCAATGGAACCCATGAAACACCAGTACGATTTCGATACCCAGACAGTTATCGGATTCCTGAAAGCCCATGGTTTGGAAAAAGATTTCAAATTGAATATTGAAGTAAACCATGCTACTTTGGCAGGTCATACTTTCTCCCACGAACTTCGCATGGCGAACGACCAGGGCATGTTAGGTTCAATTGATGCCAATAAGGGTGATTACCAGAACGGATGGGATACAGACGAATTCCCTTCCAATATTTACGAAGTAACCGAAGCAATGATGGAAATCATTCAGGGTGGTGGATTCACCAATGGCGGTGTAAATTTCGATGCCAAAACCCGTCGTAATTCATCTGATCTTGACGATATCTTTATTGCGCATGTTTCTGGGATGGATGTATTTGCACGTGCACTGGTTATTGCTGACAAAATTCTGAAAGATTCAGATTACCTGAAATTAAGAAAAAACAGGTATGCCAGCTTCGACGCAGGCAAAGGAGCTGAATTTGAAGCCGGAAAACTAAGCTTTACCGATCTTTACAATGTTGCAAAAGAAGCTGGAGAACCAAAACAAATCAGCGGGAAACAGGAAATGTTGGAACAGTTGATTAACTGCTACATTTAATTCATAAGTTGATTTCACTACAAAAACCGGAATTCAGGAAACTCCTGATTCCGGTTTGTTTGAAATTTGAAACACAAACTAACATCGTTACTTATGGCATTTATTGATACCTCTTCAAAATCAGAATCAAGCGCTTACCAAAACGGAAATCCACTATATATTGTACTGCTCACCCTAGTCGCAACTTTGGGTGGACTTCTTTTTGGATATGATACGGCCGTAGTAAACGGGGCTGAAAAATCGCTGGTCGAATTTTACATTGCACGGATTACGGATCCTGCACATTATGAGTATGCTGTAAAAATCATTACTCAGTACAAGATCATGATGGCGCTGGTACTTTTCCTTGTATTTGGCATCATTTCGGGTCAGATTGTAAAACTTCTAGGTAAGAAAAGAGGTTTTATTGCTGGTGGAGTAATTCTGGGAATTCTTATCGTTTGGATAATCAGTTTTATTTCGAAAGTGATTCCAACCGACCCTGAGGCACTCAAAGGTTCTGTCGATACGATCAAAGGATTCGTGATTGCCAGCGCATTGATTGGCTGTGTGATCGGTGGATCGGTGGCCGGCTTTATTTCGAGGGCACTTGGTCGTAAAAACGGGTTATTTATTGCGGCAATCGCCTTCTTCGTTTCTGCCATTGGCGCCTGGAAACCAGAGGCATTTAATGTTTTCGGCACTTTAGATGTTTATTCATTTGTCATCTTCCGTATTATTGGCGGGATTGGCGTTGGATTGGCGTCAATGATTTCTCCCATGTATATTGCCGAAATAGCTCCGGCCAAAATTCGCGGTAAGCTGGTATCTTTTAATCAGTTTGCTATAATTTTCGGAATGTTGGTGATCTACTTTGTCAATTATTTCATTGCCAAACAAGGTAATGAACAATGGCTGATTACTGACGGATGGCGCTTAATGTTCCTTTCGGGAGCAATTCCTGCCGGTATTTTCATTCTTCTGCTCTTTTTCGTTCCCGAGACTCCCAGGTTTTTGGTGTTGAATGGTCAGGAAGATAAGGCACTGAAAGTTCTCAAGAAAATTGCGGGTGACAAACAGGCTTCGGTTATCCTCGAGGAGATCAAAGGGACTTTGCACGAAGCGAATGCTCCATGGCTCTCCTATGGATTCCTGATCATCTTTGTAGGTATTATGCTCTCTGTGTTTCAGCAATTTGTCGGGATTAATGTTGTGCTCTATTACGCGGGGAATATCTTTCGGAATATGGGTGCCTCAACCGACAGTTCTTTATTGCAAACCATTATAGTTGGCATAGTAAACCTTGGTTTCACCGTGGTCGCAATTATGACAGTGGATAAATTCGGCCGTAAACCGCTGATGATCATTGGTTCAATAGGTATGGCGGTGAGTATGTTTGCACTTGGCCTGACTTTCTTCCTGGGACAAACAGGAGGAATGCTCACCCCACTGCAGGGATATGCTGCACTGGCATTTATGCTCGTCTATACTGCCGCGTTTGCAATGAGCTGGGGACCTGTCTGCTGGGTTTTATTATCAGAAATATTTCCCAATTCAATCCGTGCAGCCATGTCGATTGCTGTTGCTGCACAATGGATTGCCAACTGGATCGTTTCGCTTACCTTCCCGATGATGAATGACAATGTCTGGCTAACTAATCAGTTTAACCACGGTTTCTCCTATTGGATATATGGAATCATGGGCATTCTGTCGGCCGTATTTGTATGGAAAATGGTGCCTGAAACCAAAGGGAAAACCCTTGAATCGATGGAAGAGTTGTGGCTTAAGAAAAAATAGATCCGGGCTTTAACCCGATCATATTACAATTGAATCCCCCTAAAAAATTAAATTTTAGGGGGATTCTTGATTTTATAAAATCCGATACGGAATAAATCTGAAGCCACCTTAGTTCCTATATCTCAAAAAACTAACCGATAGAATTTTATTTTGAAAAATTGACTTTGCAATTGCTCCTTCCGATTAATTCATTTGTACTTAAATAGGTCGAATGTCGGGCTTGAAAATTTATATTCTTATTTTTGCATCTAAATAGTAATCCAATTGCCAGATATATCCATTATAATAGTCAATTACAGAGGATGGAACAGACTCTCACAATGTCTTGATTCCTTAACCGTAATTAAAGACAGCCGGTTTTCCCATGAAGTTATTGTTGTTGATAACTGCTCGAACGACGGACAAATTGCAAACTTCCGGAAAATCTACCCGGAATTCAGTTTTATCATCAATTCGGGCAATTCGGGCTTTGCCAACGGCTGCAATCTGGGTGCAGCAAACAGCCATGGCGCTTTCTTCCTGTTTTTAAACCCCGATACCGTCGTTAATGCTGATGCTCTTTTCCTGATGCTTGAGGAAGCCCGAGTCAGAAAAGCGTATTCAGTCATTTCCTGTCGCCAGATAAAAGAGAATGGTTCGGAAGATCGCCCATATGGAAAATTCTTATCCCTCTCCACACTAACAGGCTGGCTACGTGCGTTGTGTAAAATGTTTAGCGGAAGCCAGATAAAAGTATTCGAACAAACCGGGAATTTTATTTATCCCGATTGGGTTTCCGGCTCAGTCGTGATGGTCAGTAGGATAAGTTTTCAAGGAATAGGCGGATGGGACGATGATTTCTGGATGTATTTCGAAGATGTGGACTTCTGTCGCAGAGCAAATCTTAATAATGGGGATATTGTCATCCTGAAAAATGCGGTGGTGGAGCACAATCATGGCGGGTCTTCCAGAATTAACAAACGGGTAACAGCTTTAACAAAAACCGAAGTGAACATTTCCCGTCATGTCTATATTTCAAAACATGAGACCGGAATGACAGCTTTCTGTATGCATGCAATTTTAATTCTTGATAATATCCTGTTTGGATTGCTGCCCGCTTTGTCAGGTGCACTTCTTTTTTTCATTAAAGACCTGAATATCATATCCAGAATCTATATTCAATTAATAGCTTATTACCTGAATGTTTTAAAGTCGGAAACCTGGTTAAGCAAAAGATCCGTGAATTACCCGTTGATCAAATAACGATTAAGAGGGAAATTTGGTTATTTCAATGGTTTAAAATATTTCAGGGAAATAGATATTTATCCGGGTTTAAGCACTTCACCCTATTTTACATCAACCCTTTATAACCTGAATAAAATAGTTCCAGACCGGATCGTTGGGTGGAGGTGCGACTATCGTAACTTCCTCACCATTTACAGGATGCGTAAATTCAATTTTCCTGGCATGCAGATGAATTCCTCCGTCGCTGTTCGACCGCGGAAAGCCATATTTTAAATCCCCCTTGATATGAAGGCCAATAGCGGCCAATTGCGCCCTGATCTGGTGGTGACGACCTGTATGTAACTCTATTTCAATCAAGTGAAACCGATCAGAGGAAGCCAGGTAACGATAGGTCAGAATTGCTTTTTTCGATTCCTTCCTTTCGTTGGCATAGGCAAACGACTTATTCTGCTTCGTATCACGTACAAGCCAGTGTTCCAGCTGACCGCTTACAATTGCAGGTTTCTTATCAACTACCGCCCAATATGTTTTACGAATTGCCCGATCTTCCTGGAACATTTCATTCAGTCGCGTAAGCGCTTTTGAAGTTCTGGCAAAAAGAACCGCACCACTCGTCGGCCTGTCGAGACGATGCGTAACACCCAAAAAAACATTCCCAGGCTTATTGTATTGCTTCTTAAGGTATTCCTTTACATCATCCCCCAATGTTTTGTCGCCGGTTTTGTCTCCCTGCACGATATCTCCGCATTGCTTATTGATTGCGATAATGTGATTATCTTCAAAAAGAACGGCTAATTGCGTTATTGGATCCATTTACTCGTATTGCTCTTTCTCGCTCGGAAAGTCGCGCGATTTTACGTCGGCCACATAATTTCCAACAGCGCCTTTGATTTCGGATGCAAGATTCAGGTAACGACGTAAGAATCTTGGGGAAAATTCCTGAGTCAATCCAAGCATATCGTGAATAACAAGAACTTGACCATCAACACCTCCACCTGCACCAATTCCAATAACCGGAATCTTTAACTCTTTTGCGACCTTTTCCCCAAGTTTAGCAGGGATTTTCTCCAATACAATCGCAAAGCAACCAGCTTGTTCGAGAAGATGTGCATCTTCAATCAGCTTTTTGGCCTCTACCTCTTCTTTAGCTCTTACAGTGTAGGTTCCATATTTGTGAATCGACTGTGGCATCAATCCAAGATGTCCCATCACCGGGATACCAGCCATAACAATTCGTTTAACCGATTCTATCTCCTCTTTACCCCCTTCGAGCTTCACTGCGTCGGCATGGGTTATTTTCATGATTTTTATCGCCGAATTCAATGCTTCGAGTGAATTTCCCTGATACGTTCCGAAGGGCATATCAACTACAACCAAAGCCCTTGTCACCGCTCTTACAACCGATTTCCCATGATAAATCATCTGATCCAGCGTGATTGGCAGTGTAGTTTCATTTCCGGCCATCACATTCGACGCCGAATCACCAACCAGAATGACATCAATTCCAGCCTCATCGACTAATTTGGCCATGCTGTAATCATAGGAAGTCAGCATCGAAATCTTCTCGCCATGCAACTTCATCTCAGCAAGTACATGGGTTGTTACCCTCTTTACCTCTTTCTGTACAGACATAATTTCAGTTTCAAAATGGATTACTTCCGGCAAAAGTAGAAAAATCGGATGATCTTAGGAACAATCAACCTTTTTTAGTTCCGAAAAGAAACTATCAATCTGTCAAATGGTAACTGACAGAATTAATGCAGCCCGTAATAGATTAGGCAGAAGCAATTAAAGATAAAAGCTACTTGTCAAAAAGACACGTAGCTTTTACTATTTTTCTCACGACTATTACACTATGACCTGAATTACTTCAGTCTGGAGTTTTAAAGAGTCAAACCCTTAAGAAGATTTTTTTGGTATAGAGGTAGTAAAGTAGTAACCATTCAATGATAATTGCACCAAGTATGACCACCCACTGGCCCAGAGGTGCAGCCAGCCAACCCACAAAAAATTGCGAAATCAACCCAAAATTGACAATATCAACAGCAAGGTAGATCGTGATTGAATTCATCCCGATCACCTTAAAAAATAATATCTTATAAGATATAATTCCTTTTGTCCATTCTTTTACGTCAATAGTAAAATAGAAGAGTGACAGCAAAATAGCGCTGATTCCGGCTGTTAAAAGATTAAATGGAACAGTCCAGGCAGCTTTGATAATAGGATAAAAAGGAGAAAGAATCAGTGCAACAGTGACAAGCGCTGCTCCAGCAATCGCCAAAAAAGTTGCCTTCCGCGAAGAGGCAGGTTTCCCGTCACGCAAAATAGAACCTGCCAATGAACCCATTAGAGTAACGGTTATCGCGGAAACGATGCAGAGTAGTCCTTCAGGATCAAAGGTTTTACCATATAAACGACCCGGTAAAAGCATACGATCGAGCCATGCATTCATTCCACCTACAGGATCTAAAAGCCCTGCGCCATAACCAGGAACCGGAACCGCAAGTTGCAGGATAGCAATCCCTGACAAAATGCCAATCAACCAGGCAAGACGTGTTTTAAATGATTTCGTATATAAGACAATGGTTGCAGCGAATAAGTAACCTAATCCGATTTGTGCAAGGACACTGGCAACGCGCATATCCGAAAATCCGTTCTTCAATGCTCCATTGTAGACCATCCCAAGAATTACCAAAATAATTCCACGTTTTAATATCTTGTGAAAAAGACCCTTTCTTTTAACCCCCTGTTCAACTTTGCCGGTAATTGCATATGGGATAGCAACCCCTGAAATAAACATAAACATGGGGAAAATTAGGTCTTCGAAATGAAATCCAGCCCATGGGACGTGTTCCATTTGATCTGCAATCACCTGTAACCAACCCCATTGAGTGATTTGGGCCAAAGCTACAATCAGGGCGCCACCTCCAATAATCCATAACATGTCAAATCCGCGCAATACATCAAGCGATTGAAGCCGTTCAGGTTGTCTCGGTTCACTTTTTTTCGTTTTCATTGAATATTAAATTTGGGGATTAATTTAGTTTGCACCAAAGTTATAAAAGAAAGGATATTGTCACACTTTTCATGTGCATAAAATTTATTTTTTTATGGTCACATGGGATTAAAGATCTGCCATGCGAATGTCCGTGACCAGTTATTTCTGTTGGTGTTTGGTGAATCGTGCCAAGTCCATCCACCTAATAATTATCCAAGTCAACAAATTTCGAAGGATTGGTTTTAAAAACTGCCAGCGTTCGTCAATCATTTACATCACCATCGCATCCCTCAAATTCTCCCCTTCTCCTCCATTGTCATCCACTTCCCGCTGTCGTTTTGTCACAAAAGGTGACAACAATGCTTTATATAAGGCATTATATTGTGCCAATTTTGCCAAATAAAGCGGATTATTAATATTGGCACAACGATTGAAAGGAAAAGGATAATTGGATCATAAATTGAATAAACAAGTATAAATATAACTATAAGAAAATGGGAAAAATTATTGGAATTGACTTAGGAACAACCAACTCCTGTGTTGCCGTGATGGAAGGCAACGAACCGGTGGTCATCCCCAACAGCGAAGGCAAACGTACTACCCCTTCGGTAGTAGCATTTGTTGAAAATGGCGAACGCAAAGTTGGCGATCCAGCTAAGCGCCAAGCGATTACCAACCCCGCAAAAACTATATCCTCCATTAAACGGTTCATGGGCGAGCCTTATGCAAACTTGTCAAAGGAAATTAAAAGAGTTCCTTTCTCTGTTATTCAGGGGGATCATGACACGCCAAGGGTAAAAATCGACGACCGTTTTTATTCTCCTCAGGAAATTTCGGCTATGATACTTCAGAAAATGAAGAAAACAGCTGAAGATTATCTTGGACAGGAAGTTACAGAAGCGGTTATTACCGTTCCTGCTTATTTTAACGATTCACAACGTCAGGCAACGAAAGAAGCCGGCGAAATTGCTGGTTTAAAAGTACGCCGTATCATCAACGAACCTACGGCCGCTTCATTGGCTTATGGTCTCGATAAGATGCACAAAGACATGAAGATCGCCGTTTTTGACCTTGGTGGTGGAACGTTTGATATTTCAATCCTTGAATTAGGTGAAGGCGTTTTTGAAGTTAAATCAACCGATGGTGATACTCACCTTGGTGGAGATGATTTCGATCAGGTGATCGTTGACTGGTTAACAGATGAATTCAAAAAAGACGAAGGTGTTGATTTGCATAAAGATGCAATGGCCTTGCAACGTTTGAAAGAAGCTGCTGAAAAGGCTAAAATCGAACTTTCAAGTTCTACTCAGACTGAGATCAATCTACCTTATATTATGCCGGTTAACGGAATACCAAAGCATTTGGTTAAAACGCTTACCCGTGCTAAATTCGAACAATTATCTGACAAGCTGATCAGTGCAACAATGGAACCTTGTCGTAAAGCATTGCAAAATGCAGGCATGACAATTAAGGACATTGATGAAGTTATTCTTGTTGGTGGTTCTACACGTATTCCTGCTATTCAGGAAAAAGTACAGGCTCTCTTCGGAAGAGTACCTTCAAAAGGTGTTAACCCCGATGAAGTTGTAGCTGTAGGTGCTGCTATTCAGGGTGGTGTTCTTTCTGGTGAAGTAAAAGATGTTTTACTACTTGATGTTACCCCTCTATCTTTAGGTATTGAAACAATGGGTGGCGTTATGACAAAACTGATTGAAGCCAACACTACAATTCCAACTAAGAAAGCGGAAACTTTTACCACTGCTGCCGATAGTCAACCTTCTGTTGAAATTCATGTACTTCAGGGCGAACGCCCAATGGCACAAGGAAATAAAACGATAGGTCGTTTCCATCTTGATGGATTACCACCAGCACCACGTGGCGTACCACAAATTGAAGTTGCATTTGATATTGATGCCAACGGAATACTCCACGTTACAGCAAAGGATAAAGCAACAAGCAAAGAACAGTCAATCAGAATTGAAGCTACGACCGGTCTTACTGACGAAGAAATCAGAAGAATGAAAGACGAAGCTGCAGCAAATGCTGAATCTGACAAACTTGCCAAAGAGAGAGTTGAAAAACTCAATCATGCTGATACGCTGATTTTTCAGACAGAGAAACAACTGAAAGAGTTTGGCGACAAACTTCCGGCTGATAAGAAAGGTCCTATCGAAGCGGCTTTAGCTAAATTGAAGGAAGCACATAAAGTTCAGGATATTGCCGGCATTGATGCTGCAACGACCGAATTGAACACTGTGTTCCAGGCAGCTTCTCAGGAGATGTATAACGCAGCAAGCGCACAGGGTCAGGGTGGTCAGGCAGGTCCTCAAGGCGGTCAAGGTGCACCTCAACAGGAACAAAAAGGCGAAGGTGATGTAACCGACGTTGATTTTGAAGAAGTAAAATAATTTCTCCAAATATAGTATAGATTGAAAACCCGCTTTTTTACCGAAGCGGGTTTTCTTTTGCCTATCGTTTAACAGAATTAATTGTTCTATAGCCAATCAACCTGTCGTATCTCGACGAAAAACCACGGTAATAAACCAAAATCTGGTAGTCATTTTCGGTTTCGACATAACTACCTTCCAACAACGCATTATCAATCAGGCTTCCACCGTTTTCTACATAAACATACTGATAGTCATAGAATCCTTGTTTTAACAATAGCGCTGCTTCGTAAAGTTTCAGCTCAGGATTCCATGTCATTTTATTTACCGGAAGGCATTGCCAGTCAGATAAACCACCAAAAACATAGATATTCCCACCCAATAATGGTTCTGCTATTTCGAGTGAAAAATAGACTTTCATATAATCTGACTCAAGATCAGAATCGGTTACCCGATCATTCTTAATTAGATAACGTCCGTTCAGATCATTCTCGTTTCGGCAATCACTTCCCCTGGTTACCTGATCCGTTCGTAGAGTGACATGGTATAAAGGTCTTATGAATTCGATATTCGCTACGCCCAAGCCATTGATCCGAAGGTTTTTGGTATCAAAATTCCGGAATTCGTTTCCCCCGGCAAAAACATTTTCGCGGCTCAGATCGTAACTTAATTGATTATCCCTGACAAAAAGTGGCTTAAGCTTTGTAAGACAATTGTCAGTCCTCGAATTCTGCATCACAACAACTTTTATTTCAGTGCGGGGATCCTGGATACTTAATCGCGAATAAGTCACATCAAAGTCAATCTCCTGATCGCGTCCCTTGAACCCTTCGAAAGTTGACTTTTTGACCTCGCCTTTGATATCGGCTAATGGCTCAACGACATAAAAGCGGCGCGTTAAAACCGGAGCATCTCTCTTCCCTTCCTCAAATACTGACAACAAGTAATTGCCGGAAACGAGAAAACGAACATTTTCATTCGGCAGGGACAACAGGTAATTGGTGTATTTAGTTGTCGTATTGATCGATGCGGCATAATCATTAATGGGATTTTCGATAAAACCCTCCATGTATTCCGACTGTACAAGCCGGGACGGATACCATTCCTCATCACAATGGGTTACCGTATAAACAAAATTCGTCACACCATCCGACAATTCATCAAACTTTAACTGCAGTCGTTGATCCGCTGCACCCAACTCAACAATAGGCTGCGAAAAGTCCCAACCTTCGCGAAAAAATTGAACCGAATGAATATTTTCACGATAAATACCATTCATCAAGGGCATTGCAACAACCCTGGAAGAAGCGAACCCATTAATAGCCGGAAAAATTAAAAGTCCAAGGATGAAAAACTGAAGTTGCATTCTAAAAAAATTCATATCGTTTCTTATAAGCATATTAAGATGATTAACAGGAATTTAAATTGCGAATCCGGATTAATTGTTTATTAGATTTAAAAAATATACTTTAGATAACTGAGAAGTTGAAACTTCCGATATCGTAAATATATATGAATCAATAGGGAATAAGGGTTCGAATACCTATTTTTATCCTCAAAATTAATACCATAAGTCATAATGCCAAAAGTTATCAAGCTAAAGAAAGGTTTAGATATTCCAATTAAAGGCGAAGCTGCTAAAAATCTGGAACATATCGATAAGCCTGAGACCTTTGCCATCAAGCCTTCCGATTTTCAAGGACTCATTCCCAAACTTCTTGTTAAAGTCGGTGATAAAGTAAAAGCCGGAACCCCGTTGTTTTTCGACAAATACCAGCCCGAAGTGCAATATGTATCTCCGGTAAGCGGTGAAGTGGAGGCTGTTAACAGGGGCGAACGCCGAAGGATATTGGAAGTGGTCGTTAGAGCGGATCAGGAAGACCTGTCCGAAGATTTTCTTATTGGTGACCCGCAAGACCTCAGCAACGAGGCAATAAAAGCTGAGTTATTAAAATCGGGGTTATGGCCTGCAATAAAAATGCGACCTTATGGTATTGTAGCCCGTCCGGCAGATCCGCCAAAAGCAATTTTCATTTCCTGTTTCGACAGTTCCCCCCTTGCACCAGACTATGACTTCATATTTGATGAAGAATCAAATGCCTGGAGAACAGGGATTAATGCGATTACGAAACTAACTTCCGGGAAAGTACACCTGGGGCTGTCGGTTAAAAAAGAAAATAAAATATTTTCGGAAACCAAAGGAGTGGAAATCCACTATTTCGATGGCCCTCATCCTGCCGGGAATGTTGGCGTTCAGATTCATGCCATTTCTCCCATCAATAAAGGGGAGATTATCTGGACGTTGCAACCGATGGATGTAATCATGATTGGCCGGTTATTTTTGACCGGTAAATATGATGCTTCGAGGATTATTGCACTTGTTGGCTCTGAAGTTAAAAAACCAGTTTACATCCGGTTTTGGCTAGGCAGTTCACTTTCAGGACTTCTGAATGGAAGGATCGCCAAAGGGAATACAAGAATTATCAGTGGAAACGTCCTTACAGGAACCACCGCTGTAAAGGATGGATTTCTTGGCTTTTACGATACGATGGTGTCTGTTATTCCTGATGGCAAGTATTACGAGCTATTTGGATGGGCATTACCCGGTTTCGGGAAATATAGTCCTTCGCGTACTTTCTTTTCATGGCTTGGGTCGAAGAAGAAAAAGTATATTCTTGATTCAAACACTCATGGTGAAGAACGTGCATTTGTCCTGTCGGATGAGTACGACAAAGTGTTGCCCATGGATATTCTTCCGGTTTACCTGCTGAAGGCGATTCTTGCCAACGACATTGACGCGATGGAGCAACTTGGCATTTATGAGGTAATCGAAGAGGATTTTGCCCTTTGCGAATACATTTGCACATCAAAAATAATGGTTCAATCTATTCTTCGTAAGGGAATTAACTCGATGATTAAAGAATTGAGTTAATAATATTCCTCCCTTTGAAATTAAAATACAATCGATGAAAGCATTAAGAAATTGGTTTGATAAACAAAAACCTCACCTTGAAAAAGGGGGAAAGTTTCATAAGTTCAAGTCCGGCTTTGGGGCGATAGAGACCTTCCTGTTTGTACCAAATCTTACAACTAAACAGGGAACTCATATTCGCGATTACGTGGATCTGAAACGGACGATGACAGTTGTAATTATTGC
>JANYLE010000445.1 GCA_025363795.1 Mariniphaga sp.
TTGTATTACGAAAATAAACTTCGGTTGGCAACGGAACTGCCTTTTGGCGGTAATGTGATTTCGAACGATATCCGCGAAGGATGCAACATCATTCCGCGACATGCTGAGATGGTAAAAGTTCAGTGTGGATACGCCTTTTCGGAGTTGGTTCCCGATAATAAATATGCTCAGATTCCTGAAGTGGAAGGCTGGCAGGCAAAAGAGATCAGTTTCCGAAATCTTTCCGGAATCATTCAGGCCCGGTTGGAAGAGATCATCGAAGGGGTCAACTATCAGATTGAGGCGACAGGGCTATCCAATAAACTGGGTGCTGGAATCGTTTTATCCGGTGGCGGGTCAAATATGCGCGGTATTGATAAATTGGTCAGTTTCATGACTGGTTTTGATGTTCGTTTTGGGAAACCAAATGTTGCCCTCAGGGAGCAACTATTTAATGAGCAGATTATGAATGCCGAATCAGCCAATATGATGGGATTGCTGATTAATGGATTATACCAGGCACGCAGGCAAAAATATCCTCCGGGAATGATTGTTTCCGAAGTTCAGGAAGAGGTCAAAAGAACACAACCAATAAAAAATCAAGGCTCCGGATTAAAAACAAAGGTTTTTGATCTGTTTGGCAAAGCAAAAGAAGGTCTCAACGGATTAATCTCCGATGAGGACAATGAAATAAATTAAAACAAATCAGTTTATCAGATGGAAAATCTATCAGAGGATTTATTAACCTTCGGGTTTCAACACGATTACCAGTCAATAATTAAGGTTGTTGGCGTTGGCGGCGGCGGCGGAAACGCTGTTAATCACATGTTTCAAAAAGGAGTGGCCGGTGTTGATTTTCTGGTGTGTAATACTGATGCGCAGGCGCTTGCGAATAGCCCAGTACCAGTAAAGGTTCAACTTGGTGTTTCACTCACCGAAGGTCGCGGTGCAGGCAACAAACCCAAGCGGGGAGAGCAGGCAGCCATTGAAAACCTTTCCGAGATCAGGGCTGTCCTTGAGACCGGTACAAAAATGATTTTTATTACGGCAGGTATGGGAGGAGGAACGGGAACCGGCGCAGCACCCGTTATCGCTCAACTCGCACGTGAAATGGATATACTTACCATTGCTGTAGTCACCCTTCCGTCTATCAAAGAGGGGCGATTACGCTACGAACAGGCGATCGAAGGGATTAAAAAGCTTCAGCGGTTTGTCGACAGCTTATTGGTAATCAGCAATGAGAATCTGCATAAGGTTTATGGAGATCTTCCTGCCCGCGAGGCGTTTGCCCAGGCCGACAATATTGTGGCAGCGGCGGTAAAAGGTTGTGCTGAGATCATTACCCTTCATGGGAATATCAACATTGACTTTGCCGATGTGAATACTGTTCTGCGCGAAAGTGGCGTTTTCATTATGGGAACCGGATTTGCCGAAGGAGAGAATCGTGCAATGCGGGCGGCTGAAGAGGCGCTCAAATCACCGCTTCTGGATAGCAATGATATTTACGGTACTGAAAATATTCTGCTCAACATTACTTCAGGTGACGATGAAGTACGAATGGGCGAAATCGGTGATATCATCGATTATTTGCAGGATGCTGCGGGCGATAACGCCAACATCATCTGGGGTAACGGTTATGATGCCAGTCTTGGAAACAAAATCAGTGTTACTGTTATTGCAACTGGATTCGAGATCAATCCAAACCGGATATTGCGTCCCGAACCTGTAAAAGAAACGGTTGTAATTCCGGCGAATGAACCGATCAATCAACCCATTAATCCTGAACCCAAAGTTGTAAAGGAACAGATCTCTCAACCTGCGGAACCTCATCCTATGTTCGATATTAACCCCGATGAGAGCTTTACTATCCGGAAAGATGAAAAAACACGCGAAGCTGATCGGCTGGAACGCACTTCCAAACTGGAAAAAAGTCGTCCCAAGCCAAAGGCATCTGATAGTTCCGAGCCTGTAAGCAATTGGTTTCAACGACAGTTTGGTGGGCTATTTAGTGATGACGATGCTGAAATTGATGAATAATTTCCCACGTCGGATAACAATTAAAGGATAACAAAATGAATGAACTGATAGAATTTGATTTACCCGTCAGCGGTGATAAAATCATAAAAGTAATAGGAGTTGGCGGAGGCGGCGGAAATGCTGTAAATCACATGTACCGTCAAGGGATTAAGGATGTCGAATTTGCCGTCTGCAATACCGATGCCCAGGCTTTGATGAATAGTCCTGTGCCGTTTAAGGTTCAACTCGGATCGGAACTGACCGAGGGACGTGGTGCCGGAAACAAACCCGATGTCGGTCGCGATTCGGCAATTGAAAATATCGAGGATATCGAGAAATTGCTTTCTCCAAATACCAAGATGGTCTTTATAACGGCCGGAATGGGTGGAGGAACTGGTACAGGAGCAGCACCTGTCATTGCACAAGTGGCGCGCGATCGCAAAATCCTAACAATAGGTATTGTCTCGATCCCTTTCCGCAACGAAGGACGCCTTCGTATCCAGCAGGCCATTGAAGGTATTCGCGAGATGGAAAACCACGTCGATTCACTGTTAGTGATCAACAATGAACGGATCAGGGAGATTTACGGCGACTTCCCCATTTCTAAAGCGTTTTCAAAAGCTGATGATGTGTTGGCAATTGCGGCTAAAGGAATTGCAGAAATTATTACCTGCCCCGGGTTTATCAATGTTGACTTTGAAGATGTGAGAACGGTCATGCATAATTCGGGTGTCGCCATTATGGGTTCATTCCAGGCAACCGGTGAAAACCGTGCTAGGAAAGCCGTCGAAGGAGCGTTGAATTCTCCGCTTTTAAATAACAATGATATCTGCGGCGCCAAAAATATTTTGGTGAACATCACTTCGGGTGAAACCAAAGAGGTAACCATGGACGAGATGAACCTTGTCAATGAGTATGTGCAGGAAATGGCCGGTAACAATGCGGATTTGATTTACGGTGTTGCTGTTGATCCCGAAATGGGCGAATCAATTAGTGTCACAGTAATTGCAACCGGATTTAAAACCAGTTCGATACCTGAAATGAACGGCGGATCTCAGCCTCAGAAAGAAAAAGTTCCGCTACAGGACGATCGAAATGCTTTTCCAAACGATTTCTTTGGCAGCGAATCTGTGACAAAGTCACCAAAACACCCTGTTTTCACAGAGACAGTGGTTGATAAGAAGGATGAGATTATCAAACAGTTGTATCCGCCGATAAGGATTGATCCATTCAACGATGGAACTTCTGAAGCTGGGAAAAAAGTGATGCATGTCAATTTCTCCAACGAGACGGAAGATTATATCGAAGAACTTTCAAAAATTCCGGCTTACGAGCGCAGAAGAGCAAAAACTCAGAATAATCCATTGGCAAACGGACAGGATGTATCAAGGTATACTATTTCGGGTAATCCTGATGAAGGTCCGCGTTTGCGGAAAAACAACTCCTTTTTGCACGATAAGGCGGATTGATAAGGCGTGAAGGCGAAAAGGCGATAGGGAGAATCAATTTGTGCTTGAAGTTTTACCCTGAAAGGGTTATATATGAATAGCCTTGGGTAAGGAGGTACGACCCAACCCGGGGAATAGAGTGAAAAAGTGATAAAGGCGAATCTGGCTGGTTAAAATGTAACCAGACTAATGTATGCGCCTCAAATTGAAAAATATAGGAGACATGCCGGATGATGGCATCAACCTGTAATATTTAAATTCTTTAAAGAACAATATTATGAATCTATTCGATCAGATCAGCGATGACATCAGGTTAGCCATGCTGGCAAGAGACAAAGAACGGCTCGAAGCTTTACGCAACGTGAAGAAAGTGTTGCTCGAAGCAAAAACAGCAAAGAGTGGGGGAGAAGAACTGAGCGATGATGCTGCGATAAAAGCAATTGCAAAACTTGCTAAACAGGGCCGCGATTCTGCAGATATCTACAAACAACAAAACAGGCTTGATTTGTATGAGCCTGAAATGGCGCAGGTTAAAATTCTCGAGGAGTACCTTCCAAAACAAATGGACGATGCAGAATTGACTGCCGTTATTAAAGCCATTATTGAAAAAACTGGTGCCACTTCGATCAAGGAGATGGGCAAAGTCATTGGACTGGCTTCTAGGGAGCTAGCCGGAAAAGCAGACGGCCGGTTGATTTCTGATAAAGTAAAAAGTCTGCTTGCGTAGCAAAAAGTGATTTATTTTAGGTTTCCCTTTGGTGAAACCAAAACGATAAAGGGATAAAAACGAAATCATTTCGGTTTTATCCCTTTGTAATTTTTAGCGTGCGATCATTATCGCTGCTTAATTAGTCAATTAAGCTATTTGTTTATTTACCAAATCGTTTTGAGACTTCATCCCAGTTAATGACTTTCATAAAGGCATCAATATATTCGGGACGACGGTTTTGATATTTCAGGTAATAGGCATGTTCCCAAACATCAATTCCTAAAACCGGGATTCCTTGCACTTCGGCAACATCCATGAGTGGA
>JANYLE010000490.1 GCA_025363795.1 Mariniphaga sp.
GTAATATTACTAAGTCCGTTAAACAACCCAAAGTAAATCATGTATTCAGACACAAACCCGTTAAAAGGAGGTAAACCGCCAATAGCCATTGCTCCGATTAAAAAGAATAGGGCAGTAACAGGCATCTTCTTGATTAAGCCACCTAATTTCTCCATGTTACGTGTATGGGTTTGCTGGTAAACGCTTCCTGCCCCAAAGAACAGGAGCGACTTAAACAACGAATGGTTAAGCGTATGCAGCAAAGCAGCACTGAAACCAATCATGATCAATGTGGTATTTCCATTGCCGATACCAATCAGTCCCAAACCTATTCCTATTCCAATAATGCCTATGTTCTCAATTGTGCAGAAAGCAAGCATAGCTTTAAAATCTTTAATCACAGCGGCATTGGCAATCCCGTAAATTGCCGTTATAACCGAGAGACTTAAAATGATCTCCCCGATAATGAGCCAATCATACCTGAGATAAGTGATTATCCGGATAATACCGTAGATACCCAATTTTACAATTACACCCGACATTACACCGGAAACATGTGATGGTGCTGCAGGATGAGCCTGGGGTAACCAAGTATGAAAAGGGATAAAGCCAGCTTTTATGGCAAATCCGACAAACAGCAAAATAAAGATCCAGAGAGAATGATTAGTTAAAGGCAAAGTGGCCAGTGATGAAAAATCAAAAGAGCCGGTACTTAAAAAAAGCCAGACAAAACCAAGGGTTAAAAACACCACACTCAGGTGCATCTGGACCATATAATTCAAACCGGCCTTTAAGGTATCCTTGTTCTGAAACTCAAATATCACTAAGAACAAGGAAGATAACGACATTAATTCCCAGGCAATAAGGAAAGCCAGCCCATTCTCGAACATACAGACCCAAATCATCGAAATATGGAAAAGGGTATAAAATACCCAGTGCAATTCCCTGTTTACTTTCAGATGTGAATAAGCTCTTAAATAGCCACTGCCATATAAAACCCCATTAATTGAGGTGAAATTGATGATCAAAATAAACCAGGCCGAAAGACTATCGACTTTGACGAGGATATTGCCCAGTAGATGGGGCATTGGAAACATCCCTGCCTGTGTATTTTGAGTTAATGCCAGTATTGCAGGAATTGAAGTGATTGCAGCGTTAATGAGAACTATGATGATCGCGAGCAGTGATTTATATTTGTCCGCAATAACCAGCAGCCCAAACATTCCTACGATTAAAACAATGGCTGTCAGCCCAATTAATTGTACTATATCCATATAAATTCAACAATTCAAATTCCACTATTTAAAACGATTACAAAATTAGGCAAAGAGCAATGATAAAGACTTGAGTCAGGTCAAATAAAAAATTGATTTACGTCAGTTTTTCAATATCTTTGAGTAATTAAAATTCATAATGTCAGAAAAAACAAATAAAGTAGCTGAACGATTCATCTTCAACAGCGATGCTGTTTTTACCAGTTTACCCGAAATTGTCAAAGACGATTTTTTAAACCAGATGATTGTAAAGCAGTTTAAAAAAGGTCAGAATATATTCACGGAGGGCACCTATCCCGCCGGGATCTATTTCATTAAAAAAGGGAAAGTTAAGAAATATAAAACACTGAATGGCGGTAAGGAACAAATTATCTATGTCTGCAGCGAAGGAGAACTGCTTGGCTATGCAGCATTCTTAAGTGAAGAACGGTATCCCGACTCGGCAGCTTCGTTAACTGACTCATCTATTGGATTTATTTCGAAAGAAAAACTTATCAGGTTACTCGACCAGCACGATGAATTGTCGAAGATGCTTTTGAAAAATCTAAGTCATGAATTTGGAGTATTGGTCAATTTCATTGCAACATTTACACAGAAAACTGTCAGGGAAAGAGTGGCACTTAACTTATTGATTTTGCAGGAGAAATTCAAGGATAACCTTAATGAAAATGCTGAAATTGAAATAGTCCTGACACGTATCGACTTTGCCAATATTGTTGGAACAGCTGTTGAAACCTTGGTAAGATTGCTGCGTGATTTTAAAGAAGAAAAGCTGATCCAAACGTCGGGTCGGAAGATCATTATCATCAACGAAAACGAATTACTCGAAATCGCGGATGCAACCGATTCGTTTTAGTTTTATTCTTGATGAATATTGTGAAACAACTGTTCATTTAATAATGTTATAACCTGAAAAGCAAGGAAGCTTGTCACCTGACGACTGCTTCAGGGAATGAATCTAAGAACTGAATAATGAAGATCTTATTGCTTGAGGACGATTTTAAGCTCTCCTCCGAAATTAAGTTATTTCTAAAAGACAAACATTTCGAATGTGATGTCGTTTACGATGGAAATCTGTTTCTCAGGCAGTTTACTGCAGAATCATACGGCCTGTTTATTCTCGATATCAATGTTCCGGGAGTCAATGGACTTGAGGTTTGTTCACTTGTCCGACAGTCGGACAAAGTAACTCCGATAATCATGCTGACTGCTTTTGGACAGATTGAAGATAAGGTAGAAGCCTTTAATAACGGTGCTGATGATTACCTTGTGAAGCCATTTCATTTTGATGAATTGTTTATCCGCATTAACTCACTGATGCGCCGCAATCAGCAACCGCAACAGTCAGACGAGATGATCAGGGTGGAGGATCTTGAAATCAATATCTCAGAGATGAAAGTTACACGTGGTGATACAGAAATTAACCTTACACCAAAAGAGTATCAGCTTTTACTCCTTCTGGCAAAAGCCAAAGGTAAAACCGTTTCAAAACCATCCATCTCCGACAGCGTCTGGGATCTTAATTTTGAGACAGGAACCAACACCATTGAAGTGTATATTAATTTCCTCCGAAAAAAGATTGATAAAAATTTCGATATCAAGCTTATCCATACGAGACCCGGTTTTGGTTATTACCTAAAATCAGAAGAATGATCAGTTTAAAACAACGGTTTACCATCAATTTCAGCATTTTGCTTTCTGTGATTCTCGCGGTTGTTTTAACAATGATCTATTCGATCTTTTCGCAATACCGCAGGACCGAATTTAAATTGCGGCTTGAAGAGAAAGCACTTTCCACGGCTGCGTTGCTTGCAGACTTAAATGTTTCCAAGCAGGATGCGCTGGAAATTCTCGATCAGAATTCAGTGGATAAGCTCTATAACAACCGCATACTGGCTTTCGATAACGACCTGAATCTTATTTACAGCAGCATCAGTGGAGCTACCCAGATTCCTTCTGCCGAAGATTTGCAGCTGCTAAAAACAAAAGGATCATTCTTCTTTTCGGATAATAAAATAGGAAGGTTTGGAATGGCCAGAAAATTGCCTGCGAATAAGGTGTTGTATGTATTTGTAACAGCTGAAGACAAATCGGGTCAGCGTCTTTTATGGTTTTTAGGCTATTTATTGCTCGGCGCATTTATCACAGGGACAGTTTCTGTTATCATCCTTGCCCGTTCGTTAAGCGGCAGAATTTTGCTCCCTTTAAAGCAGATTCAGGAACGGATCACCAATATCTCTGAGAAGCGGCTACATATCCGGCTCGAAGAGAAGCGGAATAATGACGAGATCGATAAACTTGCGCATGCATTTAACGACATGATGGACCGGATTGATTCCTC
>JANYLE010000026.1 GCA_025363795.1 Mariniphaga sp.
CACTCGACAATTATGCAAGCATTTTGGCCATGGAGAATAAAGTGATCACCAAACAGATTCTTGAAGAACACGACATCAGGGTACCCAAAGGATTGGATTATGATGATAGAATAAGTGCGAAAGCAGGTTTTCAGTATTTCAAAGGGACGGCAGTGGTGATCAAACCCAAGCTTACCAATTTTGGGTTGGGAATCACTATTTTAAAAAGCAACACCGATAAAACCATTTTCGAAAGAGCCGTTGATATTGCGTTTGACTTCGATTCAAGTATTCTGATTGAAGAATTCATTGAAGGAAAAGAGTTTCGCGTATTTGTGATGGCTGATGAAGTTGTAGGAATTCTGCATCGTGTTCCGGCAAATGTAACCGGCGATGGCAAAAATACGATTCACGAACTGGTAGTTGAGAAAAACAAGGATCCTTTGCGGGGCAAAGGTTACCATACGCCACTCGAAAAAATACAACTCGGCGAAGCCGAACAGATGTTTTTAAAAGCGCAGGATAAAGATTTTGAATCCATACCGGGTAAAGATGAAACGGTATTCCTGAGGGAAAACTCAAATATCAGTACGGGTGGTGACAGTATCGATTTTACAGATGATATTCCAGAATCGTACAAAAAGATTGCCGTAAAGGCAGCGCAAGCCCTGGATGTTAAAATCACCGGACTCGATATGATTATTCCCGATTATAAAAAGGAGGCAACGAATGACAATTATGCCATTATTGAATTGAATTTCAATCCGGCAATCCACATTCATTGTCATCCCTACAAAGGAAAGAACCGCAGGTTAAACGAGAAGCTTTTGGATGTGCTTGGATTCCCGCTCATAAAGGAGCCACTTACTACAACCCAAAGAAGAAGAATCTGTCTGAAGCTGGAGTGCTGTGAACTAATTAAAAGCTGAAATCCTCGGATTCCTTTGATTAACTCACATTCAAATTTTCCGATTTTTAATTTGTAGCTATGAAAAAACGTTTAAAATTCCTCGACCGCTACCTGACCCTGTGGATATTTCTGGCCATGTTTATTGGCGTATTTGCCGGTTGGCTAAGCCCGGGAGTTGCCGGTTTCTGGAACAGCATGTCGAGCGGAACAACGAATATTCCGATTGCCATTGGCCTGATTGTGATGATGTATCCGCCGTTAGCCAAGGTGAAATACGAGGAGCTGGGTGATGTATTTAAGAATACTAAAATTCTCGCTCTCTCCTTGTTCCAGAACTGGCTGATGGGTCCGGTGCTGATGTTTACACTTGCCATCACCTTTTTTAAGCTGTTCCCCGGGGAGAACAATGCCAATCTGCCCTACATGTACGGGATCATCATGATAGGACTTGCGCGCTGCATTGCAATGGTGGTTGTCTGGAACGACCTTGCCAAAGGGGATACAGAATATGCTACAGGATTGGTAGCATTCAACTCCGTTTTTCAGGTATTGCTATTTTCCGTTTATGCTTATATTTTCATCGCAATTCTGCCGGGCTGGTTCGGCGTTCCGGTCAATGAAACAGTCTCCCGAATTACGATGGGAGCGATTGCAAAGACCGTTTTCATTTACCTGGGAATCCCCATGATTGCAGGTTTCATCACCAGGTATATTTTGACGCGGCTTAAAAGCAAGGTTTGGTACGAAACCAAATTCATACCGAAAATAAGTCCTTTAACTCTCATCGCTTTACTCTTCACGATTGTTGTGATGTTCTCGCTTAAGGGGGAATACATTGTGAAGATTCCGCTTGATGTTGTGCTTATTGCAATTCCTTTGCTGATCTATTTTGTAGTCATGTTCCTTGCCTCATTCTTTCTGAGTAAAAAAATCGGGGCCAACTACGAGCAGTCAACAACCCTGGCATTTACCGCAGCCAGCAATAACTTTGAGTTGGCCATCGCGGTAGCAATTGCAATTTTCGGGATTAATTCGGGAGAAGCTTTTGCCGGGGTAATTGGACCCTTGGTTGAGGTTCCGGTCATGATCCTTTTGGTCAATGTCGCCCTGAAATTCAGAAAGAAATACTATCCGAGGGCGAATCAAAATAAAAACAGATAGAAATGTATGCACTGCAAAGGTTCACACAAATCAACAGATCACAAAATTTCCTGTCCATGTCATACAGGCTTTTGGGAATTTGATTTCCATCGGATATTGCTGTTTCTCCCAAAAACAAAAGCACCTAAATCATTCGATTTAAGTGCTTTTGCTATTTTTTAATTGATGAATCAGTGACCCAATCTGGGATCGAACCAGAAACCTACAGCTTAGAAGGCTGTTGCTCTATCCAATTGAGCTATTGGGCCAGCGAAATGTGGTGCAAAAGTAAAAAAAATCCCCATAGTCTCAAGCAACATGGGGATTTTTAGTTCAAATGATTATTATACCATAAAAATATTGCGATCCGCACACAGCCGGATCATCTCTTCCGGCCACAGACTTGCCTGTACCTCACCAATATGAGCCTTACGTAACAAAAACATGCAGAGACGTGACTGTCCGATTCCGCCACCAATTGAGAGTGGCAATTCATCTTTTAAAAGCTTCTTGTGGAACAATAGGTCCTTCCTTTCGGATAAACCGGTGATGTCTAATTGTCGTAAAAGTGCCTCCTTGTCGACACGGATTCCCATTGAGGAGAGTTCAAGCGATTGCTGCAAAACCGGATTCCATATAATGATATCTCCATTAAGACCTTTGTAACCGTCAGAGTTTTCAGAAGTCCAGTCATCATAATCGGGAGCACGTCCGTCATGTTTCTGACCATCAGAAAGAGCGCCACCAACACCAATAATAAATACGGCTCCGTATTCTTTGGCAATCTCATGCTCACGCTCTTTCGGCGTAAGTTTAGGAAAGCGCTTTAATAATTCCTCGGAATGAATGAAAGTGATCTCTTCGGGAAGTGAAGGTTTGATTGCAGGATAATTTTCGTAAACCATAAATTCGGTACGAAGCATGACCGCATAAATCTGGTTGACCACCTTTTTCAGAAAATCAAGATTACGTTGTTTTGCGGTAATTACTTTTTCCCAATCCCACTGATCGACATACAAAGAGTGGATATTCGTCAGTTCTTCGTCGGCACGGATGGCATTCATATCGGTATAGATGCCATAGCCCACAGGAATTCCGTATTGAGCCAACATCAGTCTTTTCCATTTAGCCAGTGAATGAACGACTTCAGCCTTGGCATCATTCATTTCCTTAACTGCGAAAGTAACGGCACGCTCAACACCGTTAAGGTCGTCGTTGATTCCGGTTCCTTTTAATACAAATAGCGGGGCAGTAACACGTCGCAGACGTAATTCAGCAGAAAGGCTCTCCTGAAAAAAGTCCTTAACGAATTTAATTGCCTTTTCAGTCTGTTTAAGATCTAATTTCGGTTTATAATTTTCCGGGAAGTAAAGTTTCATTCGTTTATATCACTTTTAAGTTATTGTATATTTATGGGTTGAAAAATATTTCATTGAATAGCTATAACTCCACTCATGGAGCTCGCAAAACGATAACCACTGCCTTTTAAGGAGACCTGCCTTGCTCGTTTCATTTGTTAATATTTGATTTTTAAAAAGTCACAGTGAACCCGTTCACAAAAGTATGATTTATCAGTTTTTCGTTGCAATGATACTAATTATTGAAGTGTTTTGGGAGAATTTGTAATTTATTAACAAACAAATTTGCTAATCAAACCTGATCGCTTTATCGGGTTCAATCCTGGATATATACCAGGAGGGAACAAGCAGCATTAGTAAAGTAACAACAATTGTCCCCGCGTTGAGCATAAGTAAATGGGTGATTTTTAAATTGATCGGAACCGTGTCGAGATAATAGGAACCAGGATCGAGCTGAAAGATCCCGAACTTAGCCTGAATCAGACAAAAGGCTATTCCTGCCACATTTCCCCAAAACATTCCCTTGAGAATCAGGAAAGAGGATAAATAGATGAATATTTTCCGGATACTCCAGTTCTCGGAACCCACGGCTTTCAGAACACCAATCATCGTGGTTCGTTCAAGTATCAGGATCAATAAACCAGATACCATATTAAAGCCGGCAACTAAAATAATCAGTCCGAGGATGATCCAGACATTCATATCGAGCAGGTTAAGCCAATCGAAAATCTGTGGATATTTGGAAGTTATTGTTACTGGACGGAGAACCGATTCGTTGTCTTTGGAATAGCTTAAGGTAAGCCGGCGGATATTTTGAGTAATCTGGTCAAGGTCATCAAAGTTCTTAATGGCTATTTCGAAACCGCTTATCTGATCAGGTTTCCAATCATTTAACTTCCTGACATGCGAAATATCAGCCAAAACAAACAAACGGTCAAACTCTTCAAGACTAGTGCTGTAGATGCCACAAATCCGGAATTTCCGCATCTTCTGTGCTTTGGTCTCGTCGTTTAAAAAGTAAGTATAAAGCGGATCGCCAACTTTAAGTTTAAGTAATAACGCGATTTGTTTCGATATCAATACATCGTCCGTCCTTCCGGTATCAGAAACTGAAAAAATCGATCCCTCAACCAGATTATCTTTAAAGAATGACCAATCAAAATCGGAACCAACCCCTTTTAAGACAATACCATGAATCTCCTCGTCTGTTTTAACAATACCAGGCTTTGTGGCAAAACTCTGGATATTCTTTACCCCTTTCATATTTTTGATCTCCTGCAACCATTTCTGATCTTTGGAAACCGGCACCGTTTCGTATGAAGAGTTGGAATCGAAATTAACCAATTGAATGTGAGAGCCAAAACCTATCACCTTATTCCTGACCTCTTTCTTAAAACCGGTAACAATTGCAACAGAAAGGATCATTACAAACAAGCCGAAAGCAATCCCGAATACAGCAAATGAGACTATTGATTCAGAGAACTTTCTGGTAGTTCCTTTTGTCATGAAAATGCGACGGGCGATAAATAATTCTGTATTGATTAGCGACACGTTGATTAAATGTGTAAATAATTTGTTTTAAAGGTCAGATGGAATCGAAGATCAGCGAAACTAATTAACGCCATTTGGCCGATCCATGATTCGCATGAGGTTTATTATCATTACGATCTATGATTTTGAGATCATGCTTATTTCATTTGCTCAAAAGTAGCGTTTTTTTTCTCCGCACAAACCCGGAACTATTTTGTATTTTTGCCACCGAATCCCGGAAGCTATTGATTTACTTACTACTTCCCTTCTTTTTACAATTTTATTCAAAAACGCAACATGATAGTTATGGCAAAAAAATATTTAGGCCAGCATTTCCTCATCGATAAAAACATTGCTAAAGATATAGTTGATAGTTTGAAAGCGACCAACCTTGACAGAATTCTTGAGATTGGTCCGGGCATGGGAGTATTGACGAATTATTTGCTTGAAAATAAAAATTTTGAGACTTACGTGATCGAAATTGACCACGAATCAGTTGAATATCTTCACAAAAACATTCCCCAACTCGAGAACCGGATTATTGAAGGTGACTTTTTAAAGATGGATTTGGCGACGGAGGTTTCGGCTAAACCGTTTGCCGTGATCGGTAACCTGCCATATAATATATCTTCACAAATATTTTTCAAAGTACTAGAGAACAAAGAGCTTATACCTGAAGTCGTTTGTATGCTCCAAAAAGAAGTTGCCCAACGGATTAGTTCCGGTCCTGGCTCCCGGGTTTACGGCATTTTAAGTGTTTTTCTTCAGGCATGGTATAATATTGAATATTTGTTCAGTGTCCCGGAATATGTTTTCGATCCCCCTCCAAAAGTGCAGTCGGCCGTGATAAGATTGACGGCCAACGGGAGAACTGAATTAGGTTGTGATGAAAAGCTTTTCTTTAAGGTTGTAAAACTAGCATTTAACCAAAGACGTAAAATGTTGCGGAATAGCATAAAAAGTTTCTCTCCTCGCATTGAAGAACTTGATGCGGTTCTGTTAACACGTCGCCCGGAGCAACTTTCGGTAGAAGAGTTCATCGATTTGACCAACAATATTGAGAGATTATTGACTTCTGCCGAACTTCCAATCGCTTAAACTGCGTTCATTGCAGTTACAGGATCAAGGTGGGCAGCTGTCCTGGCAGGAACCAAACCAGCGATCAATCCAATTACAACACTGATCATCAATCCTGTAACAATATTTCCAACCGTAAGAATAAGGTTAAAGTCGAATGTCTTGCTGACAATAAACGTCAGTATATAGATAATCAGTAGTCCTATAGCTCCGCCAATTAAGGAAAGGACGCTTGCCTCAAAAAGAAATTCGAGCAGAATAAATCTGCTTTTCGCACCGAGTGCCTTTTGCAGCCCGATAATTTTTGTTCGCTCTTTTACCGATACAAACATGATATTTGCGATTCCAAAACCGCCTACAAGGATTGCAAATCCTCCGATAATCCAACCAGCGACATTGAAAACCTTAAAAACGCTGTCGAGCTGACCTGAGATCAGGCTTACCTCATTCAAGGCGAAATCATTTTCAGCAGATGGTTTAATTCTCCTGACAGAACGCATTATCCCTTCCAACTCCTCAGTGAGACGTGATGCCGGAATATCCATTTTGCCTTTTACGATAATACTCTGACCCATTTCGAGGCGGGGATCT
>JANYLE010000027.1 GCA_025363795.1 Mariniphaga sp.
GTATTGTATTGGTCAACACACCGAAAATCTGGGCATGCATACTAAAATCCTTTTTTGCAGGCGTATCTGCAAGGTATCCATTTCGCTCATCCCAACAGTTTTTATAAACAGCTTCTGTCAGTTTCTGTGCCTGAAGTTTATATTTTGCAGCTTCCACAGGTTGACCGAAAGATTCATACAGTTCGGCTGCTCTTTGGGTTGCATAAGCAAACTGCATCGTCAGAATTGATGAATTTCCATCGATCCTGCCACCCATCGGAACGCCGCCAATCCTGTTTTCGCCAATCCATGGCCATTCTATGGCCCAGTCCACAAAATTCCAGTATTCGACTTTGCCCAGCAACCCTGTCTTTGGATCTATGCGGTTACCAAACCATGCCAAAACCTGGTCTATCCCGGGTAGAAATCCTTTGATAAACTGCGGATCATCGCGAAGTGTCCAGTAGTCGTGAACCATATCTACCCAGTAAAGCGAGAAGGGTGGAATGATTTGTGTACTTGCCGACGGATAGCGGCTTTGGGTCAGCCCTTCATAAATAATTGATTCCTTATAATCTAAAAGTGCGTTTCTGACAAGCCGATCGTCACCCGAAACATACAGCGAAATCAGTGACTGAATTCTTGTATCACCGACGTATTGCAGTTGCTCGTAATACGGACAATCGTAATAAGTTTCGTTGGCGCACAAACGGGCCGTGTGCCATCCAACATTCCATATCTTTTTCAATTCTGGGTTATCCGATTCAAAGATGCCTTGCTCCTTCAGCGGATAAGCCGTAAATTCACTTTCGAAATTATTAATTGTCAGCGGTTCATCCTTTGTTTCAATGTCAAATTGAAGGTAGCGCCATGTCCGGAACCACAGAGGCCGGAAGAGTCGGTTTTCCCCTCCATCCGGAAGGAAATAATCGGAATAACCTATAATTTTCTTCCCGTCTATTTCGTTACGGTTCCCTTTTTGCCCGTTTGAATCGAACAACGATTCGGAATAAGTCATTTTTACCTGGCTCCCTTTTCCCAGAGTGGTCAGCAATTCGGGGTAAGCGGTGGTCAGGCTTCCCTGATCAAAAAGGACGGTAAGATGGGAATTGGCCGGAATCATCCATTTTTCTTTTCCCTGTATAAAACCTGCAGGAATATCACCACCTGTTGTTCTGCGAACGACCGACAACCGTTGGCGGGTCTGTTCCATCACAGGGATTCTACGGGGCGTCAAAACCCAGTTAATGTCGGTTCCAACACCACGCGGATGACCGATATCAATGGGTTTGGAAGCTTGCCAGTTATTATCATTAAACGTGGTTGTCTCCCAGTTCCATGGGTATTTTGCAGCGTCAACCTGGTCGCAGGGGCCAACGACCACAAACTGTCCCGAGGTTTCTTTTCCACCGGCAGAGGCCGGAGAGTAGGCTTGATTTTTAATCACTTTCCACGATGAATCGGTATTGACAAGCTCTTCTGCGGCAGAATTTCCCTGTACAATCAGCGCCGTTTTCAACGAAAACTGTGCCCAGGGTTTGAGTTCGCCAAAATTCCAGACTTCCGCAGCAAGAAGGTTATTCCCTGCTCTAAGAAAGGGAGCGATATCAATACTTTCGTAATACCAGTGAGCCATATCGCCCCTCGCAGGACCAAAACTAACCGGTTTGCTGTTCACAAATAGACGGTAGCGGTTGTCGGCAGAAATATGAATAATGAATTCAGCAGGAACCGTTTTCAACTCGAAGCTTTTTCTGAAATGGAAAACCCCGTAATCGAGCACCGATTCAGAAGGATGGGTGATCCAATAAGCATTCCAATGATTGTTAATCAATTTCGGGTTGATTTTCCCGGATTCAACAGATTGGGCCGTGGTTATTGAAATTGACAGGCTTGCAAAGAGCATACATAAGGTGAAAAATCGGTATTTCATAGTTCTGCGTTGCTGGTTATTTTGATGGTTAAAGTAATCGAAAATAAGTGAGCCATGCAATAAATAGGACCGGACATCATCCTGGTTTTTTGTTGAAAAATTAAACGGATCAAAACTGAATTAGGAATATTCTTCCAAAGCAAAAATAATTCGGGTGCAATTCGATGAAGGCTTCCTGTTTAATCGTTTTAAGAACAAGATAAGTGGCAAATAAAAATATTTCTTTGCAAAAGTGAGTTCGGCATTTACCCTTTTTGTAACTTTACTCGTGAAAAAGTTTGTTTGAGAGAATTGTCACCCTAAAGACTTTCAATTTCAACGGTATAATAAACTATTTCTATGAATCTCGCTGATTAAAATAAACTAATTAATATGCTGATCCTGCCGCTCAGGCGGTGTTGCTAACTACAAATTCATCTTTTTCGGGGTCTGTTTTATCATTCATAAAAATTCCTTTCTGTATGAATCCTGTTACCGATCTGATCAAAAATCTGGCTGATGAATATGGCCGGGAAAGACAGCACCTGCTTCCGATTCTCCAGGGAGTCGTTGAACAGGAAAAATACCTGTCGGAATTTTCAATGGTCGAAATTGCCCGCGAGCTTGACTTGCCTGCCTCGGAGGTTTACGGCACTGCTACTTTTTATTCTTTTCTCGAATATAAAAAGATGGGCAGGTACATTATCCGTATTTGCAAAACCATCACCTGTTCGATGAAAGGGAAAAATCAGGTGCTGCTGGCTATCGAAGATATGCTGAAGATCAGTCTTGGCGAAACCACCCCCGATGGTAATTTCTCCCTGCTCCAAACCAATTGCCTGGGTTTTTGCCATAAAGCACCCGCAATGCTGATCAACAACGAAGTTTATACCGAATTGACTCCCGAAAAAGTCCGTGATATTTTGAGCAGTTATATGAAAAAACAATAGAAAGGAGGCAGCGATGACCACTAATTATCTGTTGAAACGGGTTGATTTCATTTTCAAAAACGAAAACGACTGGGAAGTAATTCTCAGTAAAAGCATTAACAGGGCTCCCCAGGAATTGATTAACGAACTGATCAGTTCTGAACTGAAGGGGAGGGGCGGAGCCGGATTTCCTACAGGTTTAAAATGGAAACTCTCGGCCGAAGCCGTGAATGCCATCAAATATGTGATTTGTAATGCGGATGAAGGTGAGCCCGGAACATTTAAGGATCGCGAAATCTTGTCGCGGGTTCCATTTAAAGTTTTAACAGCCATGGCAGTTTGTGGCCATGTAATCGGAGCGAAGGAGGGATATATCTACCTGCGCGGTGAATATCATTTCTTACGTCCCGAGCTGAACAAAGCCATTGTCGAGTTCGAATATTACTGCAAAGAGATAAAGTTTGATTTCTCGATTAAGATTTTTATGGGAAGCGGGGCGTATATCTGTGGCGAAGAGACCGCTCTCTTTGAATCGATGGAAGGAAAGCGGGGTGAGCCACGCAATAAACCTCCGTTCCCGTCAACCTCGGGTTATATGGGCAAGCCAACGGTGATCAATAATGTAGAGACGCTCGCGCATACATTTACCATTTTTAAATATGGAGCTAAAAGGTTTTACGATTTGGGCGTTCAGTATTCGCGCGGATCGAAACTGTTTTCGGTTTCGGGCGATACCCCCAAACCGGGAATTTACGAACTTGAGCTGGGGATGAGCCTCGAAGATTTCGTGGAGGAATTTGGTGATGGCGATACCAAAGCTGTCCAGGTTGGCGGTGCTTCGGGATTTCTTGTTCCGCGAAAGCGGTTTCACGAAACGGCCATCGGGTTTCAGGGAAAACTTACAGGCATTTCGTTACCGACCGGAGGATCGATGATGTTGTTCAATAGTTCGCGGTCGATGTTTAATGTTCTTGATAATTACCTCGAATTTTTTCGCGAAGAGTCGTGCGGGCAATGCACTCCTTGTCGCGTCGGGTGCCAGCAATTGTTGAAAGGGATCAAAGCTGTCAAGCGGGGCGAAAAAAATGCGCAGTATTTGGATAAATTGCTTCGGTTGACCGAAACCATGCAATATACTGCCAAGTGTGGCCTCGGACAATCGGTGGCCAATTCATTTTCGTCGATTGTCGAAAATTTCAGGGAAGAGATGATTTACTAACGGTGCAAAATCGATGAGTCATGGCTAAGAAAATCAAAATAAGCATCAACGGTGTTTCAGTCGAAATCGATCAGGATACAACAATTCTGGATGCTGCACGACAGACAGGGGTTATTATTCCAACTTTGTGTTACCACAAAGACTTGTGTGTGGCAGGCAATTGCCGCGTTTGCATCGTCGAAATAATGGGACAAAAACGGTTAACTGCAGCCTGCGCCACCCCTTGCGAAGAGGGAATGGATATTCTGACGAACTCGTTGAAAGTTAGGAATTCCAGGAAACATATCATCGAACTGTTGTTGTCCGAACACAATGCAGATTGCACCCGTTGCTACAAAAACGGGAATTGCGAATTACAGAAACTGGCATCGGAATATAAAATCATGACGCAGGATTTCATCCGGCTTGTCCCGTTTAAGAACTATACGATTGATCAGTTTTCCCCGTCCATCATTAAGGACGACAGCAAATGCATCCGTTGCCAGCGGTGTGTTAGAACCTGTGCCGAATTGCAAGGGGTCAACGCATTAACCGTGGCCCATAAAGGCGATCAGATGAAGATTACCACATTCTTCGAAAAGGCCATGAACGATGTGGTCTGCACCAATTGTGGTCAATGCATCAATCATTGTCCTACAGGCGCACTGGTAGAAAAGAATTACATTGAGGAAGTTTGGGACGCAATAGCCGATAAAACCAAACATGTCATTGTGCAGACAGCTCCGGCTGTAAGAGTTGGATTGGGAGAGGAGCTTGGTTTTGGTCCGGGCGTCCGTGTGACCGGTAAAATGGTGGCAGCTTTAAAACGTTTGGGTTTTGATGCTGTGATGGATACCGATTTCACAGCCGATCTGACCATTATGGAAGAAGGAACTGAACTGTTGACCCGTTTGAAAAGGAAAATGGTTGACCACGATCCGGATGTGAAATTTCCTATGGCAACTTCCTGTTCTCCGGGTTGGATCAAATACATCGAACATATGTACCCTGATTACCTCGACCATTTATCAACCTGCAAATCACCGCAGCAAATGTTCGGTGCACTGGCTAAAACTTATTATGCCAAAGCCCGCAACCTCGATCCTGAAACAATAGTGTCCGTTTCGATCATGCCATGTACAGCTAAAAAGTTTGAAGCCAATCGTCCCGAAATGCACGATAGTGGCTATCGCGATGTTGACTACGTATTGACTACTCGTGAGTTGGCTATAATGATCAAACAGGCGGGTATAGATTTCATGCGGTTAGACGACGTTCATTACGACCGTTTAATGGGCGAATCGACCGGAGCTGGCGTTATTTTTGGAGCAACCGGAGGTGTAATGGAAGCCGCTTTGCGAACAGCTTACGAACTTGTAACAGGACGCGATGTGCCGTTTGATAATTTGAATATTACACCCGTACGTGGTATGGAAGGGGTAAAAGAAGCCACTGTTAAAATTGAAAATCCATTAAAAGAATGGGCATTTTTAGAGGGAGTCGAACTAAAATGCGCTGTGGCTCATGGTTTGGTGAATGCCCATAAAGTGATGGAGTCGATCAGATCGGGGGAATCAAATTATCAATTTATTGAGTTTATGGCTTGCCCCGGAGGATGTTTGGGTGGCGGAGGTCAACCAATCCCGACCAATCCCGAAATCCGTCGGAAAAGGGCAGAAGCCATCTATGCAGAAGATGAGGGAATGCCGTTGCGCAAATCCCACCAGAATCCTGAAATTATCAAGATTTACAAAGATTTTCTGGATCATCCGCTCAGCGAAAAGTCCCATCATCTCTTACATACCCACTATTCTCCCAGAGACAGATTCTGAGAAAATTAGTAAAGTCATTGTTTTATATTAAAAAAAATACAGCAGATAATTATCAGCTTTTTATTGAAATATATTTTTTACATTTGAATCGCATACCATACTGACAAAGAATACAAAGCATTCCAGCAGACCATTGATCTCATTAATATATTCTGATAACCTAATTAAAAGGAGGCCAGATAATGATTACCAAAGATGAAGTGTGCAAGGTTCATGCTATGACCGAAGAGGAAAAATATGCTCTTCTTAAAAATGTCATCAACGATTATGACCGGAAAGAGAGTAACCTGATCCAGATTTTGCATATGGCGCAGGCCATATTCGGTTACCTTCCTGTTGAAGTTCAGCATTATATTGCTGATCAGATGGAGTTGTCGGTTTCGAAAGTTAACAGTGTCCTGACCTTTTATTCCTTTTTTTCGACTCAGCCAAAGGGGAAATATACGGTTTCGATATGCCTCGGAACTGCCTGTTACGTGCGTGGAGGCAGGGAAGTTCTGAACAAACTAAAGGATGTGTTAGGCATCGATGTCGGGGTAACCACCGACGATAAAATGTTTTCCCTATCTGTTATGCGTTGTATAGGAGCCTGCGGCCTTGCACCGGCAATGACCGTTAACAGTAAGGTTTATAAACAGGTGAATCCCAATAAAATTCATCGGATTCTGGGAATGCTGAAATAAGGCTTTTGGAAGAGAAATGCCTCAATTTCTAAACCTCGGATCCCGTAAAAGCTAACTTGCTTTAACCAAATTTCATCACCATTTTCCTATCCGAAATTGCATCGATATCATAGTTGAAAATACCTATAATGATATGAAACAAGCCATGAGGAATATCTCACACAGAAGTATGATTATCGTTGGCGAATTCCATCATGCAATTTAAAAACAAATTCTAAACAGATGAAATGAGCATGATTCCATTATCACAAATCGAAATGATAACAAACTTCATGCGAATAGAAGATCAACGAAGTTAATTCCATACGACTCTTAAAAAACAAATTATATACGTATGAAAATAAATACCCAAAAAGACCTTGAAGCGATAAAGAACGATTTTCTGGCTAAAGAAAAGGAATTTCAGTTCACCGCTCATATTTGTTATGCCGCTGGTTGTTTGTCCTCAGATTGTAAAGAGTTTAAAGAGGCTTTCGTACAGGCATTGGAGCATGAAAATCTTCAGAATAAAGTTAAAATCAAACTTACGGGATGCATGGGAGCATGTACGCTGGGCCCGACATTAATTATAAATCCCGGTAACACTTTGTATTGTAATCTTAATCCTGCCAGTGCCTCACAGATTGTGAATGAGCACATCCGAAAAGGGAGAATTGCTGAAAAGTTTTGTTTTAAGGATAAGAGTACGGGGAGAATTATTCCTGAACTAAATAAGATTCCTTTTTTCAAACATCAAAAAAAGATAGTTCTAAAGAAGTGCGGTGTCATTGACTACGCTTCTGTGGATGAATATATCGCTCATGACGGATACTTTGCATTGGCTAAAGTTCTCAATTCGATGACTTCGCTTGCTGTAATCGACGAAATAAAAAAATCAGGGTTACGTGGTCGTGGCGGTGGCGGATTTCCGACTGGTTTCAAATGGGCAATGGCGAACAAGGAACAGAGCGAACAGAAATATGTCATTTGTAACGCCGACGAAGGTGATCCCGGGGCATTCATGGACCGAAGTTTGCTTGAAGGTGATGCCCATTCGGTAATTGAGGGAATGCTGATCGGCGGTTTTGCGATCGGGGCTTCCAAAGGAATCGTTTATATCAGGGCCGAATACCCGATTGCGGTCGAAAGGTTGACAATGGCCCTTAAGGCTGCCAGGGAGCTTGGCATTTTAGGGGATCATATTCTTGGCAGTGACTTTAGTTTCAGTATTGATATTCGTATTGGTGCCGGAGCATTTGTTTGTGGCGAAGAGACTGCATTGATGGATTCGGTGGAAGGAAAAAGAGGTGAGCCCCGACAAAAACCCCCTTACCCGGCTCAAAGCGGTTTATTTGGAAAACCAACGGTGATTAATAATGTCGAAACGTTTGGGAATATTGCCCAGATTATATTGAAGGGAGCCGATTGGTTTTCCGCGATTGGAACTGAAAAGAGCAAAGGGACGAAAGTTTTTGCCCTGGCAGGTGATATCGTTCAAAAGGGATTGATTGAAGTGCCGATGGGTGTCACTTTAGGTGAGATTATATATGAAGTAGGTGGTGGAATTCCAAGAGGCAAGTTATTTAAAATGGCTCAGACAGGCGGTCCGTCGGGCGGATGTCTTACCCCGGCACATTTGAATACTCCCATTGACTATGATTCACTGATTCAGCATGGTGCCATAATGGGATCGGGGGGATTGATCTGTGCGGATGAAGATACCTGCATGGTTGATATGGCCCGTTTTTTTATGGATTTTGTTCAGGATGAATCGTGTGGAAAATGCGTCCCATGCCGGATAGGAACCAAGCGGATGCTCGAAATTCTCGAACGAATAACCATTGGTAAAGGGAAAGAAGGTGATGTCGAAACCCTTATTGAATTGGGCAATTCGATTAAAGAATCGGCTATTTGCGGGCTCGGTCAATCAGCTCCTAACCCGGTATTGAGCAGCATCAAATATTTTAGGCACGAATACGATGAACATATCCGCCATAAATATTGCCGGGCCGGTGTTTGCAATGAGCTCTTTCTATCACCGTGTCAGAATGCCTGTCCTGCTGGCGTTAATGTTCCGGGATATATTGCTCTTATTGCAGCCGGAAGGGTGCGCGACGCCTATAATCTGATCCGCCAGGAAAACCCGTTCCCATCAATATGCGGCAGGGTGTGTACTCATCCATGCGAAAGTAAATGCCGCCGCGCGCAGATTGACGAACCAATTGCCATTGCTGATCTGAAACGCTATGCAGCTGATTATGTGCTTAATTCCGGTGAGCCGTTTATGAGTCTTATTTTTCAGAAGAACGGTAAGTCAGTTGGAATTATTGGGGCAGGTCCATCTGGTCTAACCTGCGGATATTACCTGGCACGTTTGGGTTATGCGGTAGATATTTATGAGGAGAAAAGTGTTGCCGGTGGAATTCTGGCATATGGAATTCCGGAATACCGGTTGCCCAAGGAAGCTTTAAGTAATGAGATTGATTCAATAACTCAAGCAGGAATAAATATCATTTATAATTCAAAAGTTGGTAAGGATATCACATTTAATGATTTAAAATCAAAATACAATGCCATCTATATTTCCACCGGAACCCAGCTTTCGCGGAAAATTGAAATAGAAGGGGAGGAAAAGAAGGGTGTTTATCACGGACTCGACTTCCTGAGAGATATTAATCTGAAAAAAGATGTGGAGGTCAAGGGGATTGTTGCTGTAATTGGCGGCGGAAGTACAGCAATTGATGCGGCAAGATCGGCCCTTAGGCTTGGTGCTCAAAAAGTTCACATTCTTTACCGGCGGACCCGTGAAGAGATGCCAGCTGACAAAAGGGAGATTGAAGATGCCATCGAGGAGGGAGTTATCCTGCACGAACTGGTGGCACCTGTTCGTTTTGTCGGATATGGGTCGGTTTCCAGAATTGAATGTGTTAAAATGATGCCCGGCAGGTTTGGGAAGGACGGACGGCGCGTTCCCGTAGTTGTTCCTGATTCTAATTTTATGATTGACATTGATTTGGCAATTCCTGCCGTGAGCCAATACTCCGATTTCCCGTTTATTTCGAAAACGGAAGTGGGCATTACCGACTGGGGAACATTTATTGTTGATCCGGATACCCAAATGACTACACAACCAGGAGTTTTTGCTGGCGGCGATGTCGCCAGAGGTTCTGACGTTGTAATTACTGCCATTGCCGATGGAAAAAATGCAGCAAAATCGATTGATAAATTCCTTGGTGGGAAAGGAAAGTTAAATATTGGCGAACCAATTGATATTCCTGTAAAAGGGGTAGAGGAGGGAACTGCCGTTGAGCATGAGCGCTTCCAGATGCGATACCTCGATCTGGAACAACGAAAAGGGAATTTCGATGAAGTTCCGCAGGGTTTTCATAAGCTCAATGCTATTGCCGAAGCGATGCGATGTTTACAATGTTCACGACGTTAAACTACCGAAAATCAAATTGCTATGATAAAATTGACCATCAATAAAAAAGCGGTTCAGGTTAAAGAGGGAACTACCATCTTTGAAGCAGCGAAACAGAATAATATTTTGATTCCCCATTTTTGCTACATGGAAAATGTCCACCAGATTGGTTCATGCCGAATTTGTGTGGTAGAGGTTGAGGGGGGGAAGAACCTTATGGCGTCGTGCGTTACCGAGGTAAAAGAGGGGATGGTTGTCCATACCAATTCAGAACGGGTTCATAATGTCCGCAAAGTGATTTATGAGTTGATGCTTTCGGATCATCCGAAGAACTGTCTGAGTTGCTGGCGAAATCAAAACTGTGAATTACAGGAGCTTGGGAATCTGATACAAATTACGGAATTCAGGTACGAAGGTGCAAAATCGAAAGATTTTATTGACAGTTCAAGCCCATCTATTGTCCGTGACAGTTCAAAATGTATTCTTTGCCGCAGGTGTGTTACGGTTTGCAATGATATTCAAGGTGTTGGCTTGATGAATCCGCATCACCGCGGTTTTTCCACTTTCATAGGGCCATCGGAAGACGAACTTCTGGGGGAATCGGTTTGTACCAATTGCGGTCAGTGCGTATTGGTATGCCCGGTTGGCGCATTAAAAGAGAAAGATTCGACTCAAAACGTCTGGGAAGCGTTATACGACAAGTCGAAAACTGTTGTAATACAAACAGCTCCTGCAGTACGAGCTGCACTTGGCGAAGTATTTGGTTATGATCCAGGTACATTAGTGACTGGTAAAATGGCTGCGGCATTGCATGAGCTTGGTTTTAATTATGTTTTTGAT
>JANYLE010000046.1 GCA_025363795.1 Mariniphaga sp.
CTGACACAAAGCGACGCGGGCTTAACACTGCTGAATCAGAATTATGGACCTTATGCCGGCGTTACACTGGCGATCCCAATTTACAACGGCAATGCATATAATATTCAGAAGAAGACAGCTGTTATCAATGTGGATAATGCAAAATTGCAACAGCAAAGCCTACTCAATATCTTGACCGCCGATGCGGTGAAGACCTATCAGGCTTACAACACTTCCCTGGAGCAACTTGATTTGCAACAAGGAACCATCGAAATGGCACGAAAACTGATCAATGTAATTATGCTCCGCTTCCAGGTTAACCAGGCCACCATCCTTGATGTAAAGGCTGCCCAGGCAAGCTACGAAAACTCGGGTTATCAGTTGGTCAACCTCAAGTATGCTGCAAAAGTTGCGGAGATTGAGCTTAAACGGTTGATGTACCAGCTTGGAAACTAAGTACTGCTGAAGTTTTCTGAAAATATGGTTAAGGCAGGAGTTTCTTCCTCCTTCACCGCTTCCTTTCGTTTATCGTGGGGACAACTATACTTTGAATCATGATCAATCATTTCTTTGATCAGGCTCCCTGCATCCTTATGGTTCCTGTGTGTATGCTTTTTGACAGGCAGATTTCGAACAGCAAATTCAAAAATATAAATGACTTGGCAGTTAGTGCTTTAGAGAGAAAGTCAAATAAATCAATTTGTATTTATTAAACATTTTTGATCTGCACTTCGTTAACTCTTTATGCGAGGCAGTTCGTTCAACCCTTCTTTACAAAGATCGTTTTCTGAATTTTGTTATCGGTTAAAATGAAACGGGATTTTATTGTGAATCAAACCAGTTTTTTAACGATAAATCACAAAGAAAGAATCCCTGTCCGAATAGCAGTGAACTTCAAAACAAATTCTGTATTACTATTATTAAATTTCGGAATATGATGGAAAGCATGAAGAATTTTACGTTAAAAATGGATCGGAATGCGCAAGTAATTAGCATATTATCCAGGAATGCCGCAATATGGGATAAAGTTTCCAAGTTTCAGGTTGCCGTAGATCAGCTTATTTCGAATCAGAAAAAACTGGTTGATCATTATTCTTTATTGAGCAAAGATATATCGACGGTTGAGAAGGATAAGAATTACCGGCGAAAGGAATTGGAAGACCGCACCATCGCGGTAGTTCGGATCATGCAGGTTTTTGCCCATGATAAGAAGAAAGAGAAGTTGCAACAAAAATTGTATCATCTTAACTACGAATATGTTGAAAATTGTCTGGACTTTGAATTAATCGATATCTCGAAAGAGATTTGGCTCATTGCGAATAAGTTTGGAGGATATGCGCTAACCTTTGAAGGAAAAATTAAAGCAGCACTCGATCCCGAAAATGTAAAAGCCACCAGCAAATTTGAAAAGGAATTCGGATTAAGTGCCGACATGATCAAAAACCTTGAAGATGCGATCCTCAACTTTATTAAGGCGTTGGTTCCTCATAATAAAGAAATGGCTGAAAAAGAAAAGGTGGCGTTGAAAATGAAGGAGATCAACAAAAAGACCAAAAAGTTACTGACAAATAAAATTGACCGGTTTGTCCTTCTGTTTGAGAATGAAAATCCCGGTTTCTACAAGGAATACAACGATTTAAGAGAAGATCACTTCTATAAACATATCAAAGAAACGGTAAATCAGGAAACTGATTTTAATGAATTGCTACTTGATAAAAATGAGACAGTTGAGGCTAAGCCGAAACCAAAGCCAAAACCGAAAATTCAGAAAGCGCCGGATTCAGAAACACTTTAATCTTTCAGAAGAATTGATCGTTTCATTTTAAATAATCGTTTTAAATAATTGGCAAACGGTGAAGGCTCCCTTTTAAAGGTAAGCCTTCATTTGTTTTTAATAACACCAGGAATAGCTGATAACTCACTTTCAATACTTTTCATAGTGATGTAAATCGCAATTGTTTAGTGATTGATCTGTTTCGTTATTTAAGTCTTTTTTATCTGGTTATCTTTGCCGGCTGCTCAGGCTTAAATGACAAGTTTGTCACAATAATTTTTTGGCAATAAGTAAGAATGGTTCTGCTCGAATTTCTAAAATACATGACCTCCCAGGGTGCAAAGCGGAAGGTTAATCCAATTCATGGAAATAGTTTTATCGATCCTGAAATTAAAAAGTCAGATTTTGAAACTGATTTCTACTGGGGCGCTGCTACATCAGCTTACCAGATTGAAGGGGCATGGAATATCGATGGGAAAGGGGAATCGGTTTGGGACCGGTTTACAAGCAAACAACGCAATGTAAAGGACCGGACAAACGGTAACGAGGCAACTGATTTTTATAACCGTTACAATGGTGATCTGAAGCTGTTGAAAGAGCTGAACTTTAAAAACTTCAGGTTCTCCTTTTCGTGGCCCAGAATTCTTCCCGACGGAACCGGAAAAGTAAATGAAAAGGGGATTGACTTTTATAACCGGATGATTGATACCTGCCTCAAATTGGGTATCGAACCATGGGCAATGCTTTATCATTGGGACCTGCCTCAGAAACTGGACGATCGCGGTGGATGGACCAATCGCGATATTGTTGGCTGGTTCTCTGAATTTACAGAATTATGCACCCGGCAGTTTGGAGACCGTGTCCGTCATTGGATGGTGCTCAACGAACCTGCCGGTTTTACCACTTTAGGGTACCTTTCGGGAATGCATGCGCCAATGCAAAGCGGCGTGAATAAGTTTCTGGCTTCGGTTCACCATGCCTGTCTGTGCCAGGCTGAAGGCGGCCGCATCATTCGGAAAAATGTAAAAGACAGTCATATAGGTACAACCTTTTCGTGTTCTTATACCGAGCCTCACAAACAAAAAGAGAGCCATCATCTTGCATCCCGGCGGCTCGATGTGATGTTGAACCGGTTATTTATTGAACCTGCGTTGGGAATGGGATACCCGCATCAGGAGTTGCCCTTTCTTCAGAAAATCGAAAAATATATACTGCCGGGCGATCACGAAAAGCTCAAATTTGAATTTGATTTTATAGGCATTCAGAACTACTTCAGGGTCATCAGCAAACCTTCCTTAATTCCTTACATCTGGGCAAACCGTGTAAAACCGAAGGGGCAGATAGAAATAACTGATATGGGGTGGGAGGTAAACCCGGAAGGGATTTACAATATTATCAAGCAGTTCGCCAAATACCCGATCAAAGAAATTATTGTGACTGAAAACGGGGCCGCTTTTCCTGATCAGCTGATTGATGGAAAAGTACATGATGTGCAGCGGATCAACTTTTACAAGCGTTACCTTCAGAATATTCTTAAAGCCAAAAAAGAAGGGGCAAACGTGACAGGTTACTTTGCCTGGACTTTTATCGACAATTTCGAGTGGGCCGAAGGCTTTCGCCCAAGGTTTGGGATGGTTCACAACGATTTTAAAACGCAGGAGCGAACAGTGAAAGACTCCGGATGGTGGTTCCAGAATTTCTTAAAATAACAAAAAAAGTCCGGGAGCGATGAACCGTCCCGAACTTCTCCAAACTGAGATTTCTAACACTAAATTTAACACTATAACAGAAAGCAAAAACAGGGTCCGGATAAAGAACTGTAAAACTGTAATGGCACTTTAAATTATTGGGGCTTTGTTTATAAAAGATAAAATCTTTACGAAGCCAAATCGATCACACTGGCAAAAGGTGCAATTCTTCGTACTGTTTCGATTCCTATATTCCGATGTTCTGCGGTTTCGTAAATTTTACTGTTTCCCAATACATTACCATGAACAGATTTCAGGCGGAAATAGAATTTCCCGTCAAATGTCTTTTTATACTCATATTTTAAGTTATCCGTGGCGTTTGCCCGGATGATTTCAATTCCGTCTTTACACGAAGATCTGGAAAGATGCTTAATGCTGTTGAGCATGATGTGTCCACCTTTCACTTTCAGTGTGACGGAATAATGTCCGTTTTCTTCTCTCTTTACGATAAAGATTCCCATAATTGTATAAATTGACTGAGTAGACTATTAAAATAAAATTAAACTGCAAATGACTGATCATCAACAACTGCATAGGGAATTGATCTTCTTACCAGTCCGATACCGGCATAACGTTCAGCCGTATCTTCGAAAATTTCACTGCGGGCAATTTCATCTCCTGCCGATCCTTTTACCCTGAAATAGTATTTCCCATCGTTCGCTGTCATTAACTCGTACTTCGAATAATCAGTCGCATTGCTGCGAATCGAATCAATCGAATATTTGCAGTCGGATAGATTCTCGCAATCTTTTCCCCTAAGGATAATACGGCCATTATTGGTCAGTAACGCTGCATAAAAATGCGCTTCATCTTGTTTGCGTATTACAAAGCTTTCCATATTAACATGAATTAATAATTTACACAACCGGTGAATTGATTGGTTGTATTAGAATAACCATTTTCTAACTAATGCAAGTAAAGAAGTATTGGTTACTGTGCGATAACAAAACAATTACAAATGTGTTACTTATTGCTTTGCTTTTTGGAAAGCTATAAAGCTGAAAAAATATGATTTCAAGACCTGGCGGATTTTACTTCCCCAAAAACGAAAATGCGTTCTTAAATTATGCGGCATTGGCTGTCCTGGAGATATAAACCTTGTTTTCTCAATTCTGAACATATACGAATCTGGTGTTATTTATGCCGTTAAATTTTAATTTATATAAAATAATGACCAATAACTATTTTTTAAAAAGTCAATAGAATAAGACGTTTTTGTGATTTTGACAGGCTTATATTGGTCTTGATCGTCTGGTAATAAAGATTTACTGAAAATTTATTTAAAAAATATATTTTATTTCGAAACATTTTCTGATCGCTGTCCGTACATAACGATACCAAAACAAATTATTCTAATTATTGAATTATTTTTTAAAACCTAAATAATTTTATCATGAAAACAAGTCATACATCGGGCCATTCAACAAATTTAGTCAGTCTTCGGTCTTTAATTCCATGCGCAGTAAGCTATGGAGAAAGTTATAACCCATCTAAAGCTACAATTAAGATTCCTGCATTGGAAAGTTTAATCGCCGAAGGTGAACATTCGCTTGATCTTGTATTAAACCTGGAGGTTGCCAACAAGAACGCCATCGATGCACGCACGATTGCCTACAAATTATTTGGGCTGACTTTGGCCAGTATCAATAACCTCGTCAAAGCTTCCGATACCTCAAATGAAGTACGTACTTATGTAAGTGCATCAGTCCGTACCATCCGTGGCATAAAACTTAAATCGAAAAAACCGGAGACTGCAAAGACCGAAACAACCGGTGAAGCAGCGGAGACTGCTGTTGTAGTTACTCATAACATGGGCTATGATATTCGTTTGGATAATTTCAATAAGTTAATCCAGTACCTGGCCAAGGTTCCGAATTATAATCCCAATGAACCTCAGTTAACAGTAGATGGTCTTACAGCCAGTTACAATGATATGAAAAGTAAAAACCTGGAAGTTGTAAATACTGATGTACAGTTAACCCGTGCGCGCATTTCACGGAAGGCCGTTTTTTATACCCCATCTACAGGTTTGGCAATTGCAGGTAGTGAAGCCAAGAACTATATCAAGGCAGTATTTGGTGTTAAAAGCACTGAATATAAACAGGTAGCAAAGTTGAAATTTAAAATATATAAAAATTAGTTGGTTATGTTAGTTTTTTTTGGAAGTTTTTACTCATGCTAAATGCTGAAACTGCGGTAATCGAAAGAATATCGCAGTTTCTTTTTTGTATAGGAAGCATCAGTTATCGATTTTAATTGCGCAAAGCTATAATTGGGTTTGCCACTTCCATAATGAGTACTATCAAGTAGATAATTGGGTTTGCCATTTCCATAATGAGTACTATCACGTACACAATTAGGTTTGCCACTTCCATAATGAGCAATGTCAAGTACATAATTGGTCTTGCCACTTCCATAATGAGTACTATCAAGTACATAATTGGGTTTGCCACTTGCATAATGAGTACTACCACATACACAATTAGGTTTGCCACTTCCATAAAGAGCAATGTCAAGTAGATAATTGGTTTTGCCATTTCCATAATGAGTACTATCACGTACACAATTGGGTTTGCCACTTGCATAATGAGCAATGTCAAGTACATAATTGGTCTTGCCATTTACAGAATGAGCAATGTCAGGTACATAATTGGGTTTGCCATTTACAGAATGAGTACTATCAAGTACATAATCGGGTTTGCCATTTACAGAATGAGCAAATCCGCGCCCAATAATTCGAATGGGAAACCGGTAAGCAACATTCACGACCTGATAGTCAGGTTTATTCAGCTCAAATATACTGAACGAATTGCTGTAGTGGGACTGAACAATTCACAAAAGATTGTAGTGATTCTGCAACTTTAACTTCTCCTTAATTGTCAGAAGGAGAGCGAAGCGGTTGATAAGGTTGCCCTTTTACCTTTTCGGGGTCGAAGAAAAAATTGTAGACATACCCGAAGTTGAAGTTGTTGATGATGGATTGGTGAAGGTAGTTAGCTGCAGGATTTCGGGGGTTCCAGAACCATGAAACCATTATCCATTGCGGTTTATCTTTTTTACAAAGCTCAGCCATCGCTGGATCGACTTTATAAACAGGGAATTTTTTGCTTTGATATTCATTGCCTTCAAAAACATCGGGAAAGTTTTCGAGTTGTATATTCGGTTGTGATTCAAAAACCTCCGCTGTTTCC
>JANYLE010000064.1 GCA_025363795.1 Mariniphaga sp.
GCGCTTTGCGAAGGATGTCTGCGCATTAGTGTTGGCTCACCCGAAGAGAATGCCACATTAATGGAGGCGCTTGACGGATTGATTTAATGAATAAATTCAATACAAGAATGAAGAAGGTCCTTTTTATTGATCGTGACGGAACGCTGATTGTCGAACCTAAAAGCGATATGCAGGTCGATTCGCTGGAGAAACTGGAGTTTATTCCCGGTGTTTTCAGGAATCTTTATAATATTCAGAAGAATCTTGATTTCGAATTGGTTATCGTTTCAAACCAGGATGGTTTAGGCACTTCTTTATATCCCGAGGATACATTTTGGCCTGCTCAGCAAATGATGCTGAAAGCTTTTGAGAACGAAGGGGTTACTTTCGCAAAAGTTCACATCGATCCAACAATGCCTGAGCAGAATTCACCGAATCGTAAACCGGGTATTGGTATGCTATCTGAATATTTTTCAGGTGATTATGACCTTGCCGGATCGTTTGTCATCGGCGATCGTGCAACTGACATTCAATTGGCCAAAAATCTTGGAGCTAAGGGAATCTTTTTTGCCAATGAGGAAAGTCGTGCCGATTTAGTTAGTAAGAGACTCGAGACTTCATGTGCACTGATCACTGAAAGTTGGGACAAAATATTCGATTTTCTGGCTATTGGTGAGCGCACCGCCACCATCCGGCGCAAAACTTCGGAAACCGATATTTTTATTGAACTGAAGTTGGATGGAACAGGGAAATGCGATGTATCTACGGGTCTGTCATTTTTTGATCATATGCTTGATCAGATTGGACGACATTCAGGATGCGATTTGACGATCAAAGTGATAGGTGATCTGAAGGTTGATGAGCATCATACAATTGAAGACACGGGTATTGCACTTGGAGAAGCTATCCGGAAAGCACTTGGCGACAAACGGGGAATTGAAAGATATGGTTTCTGTCTGCCGATGGACGATTGTCTGGCGCAGGTGGCACTCGATTTCGGAGGTAGACCCTGGCTGGTTTGGGCTGCTGAATTCCACCGTGAAAGAGTCGGTGACATGCCAACTGAGATGTTCTTTCACTTCTTTAAATCATTGTCTGATTCTGCTTTAATCAATTTAAATATTAAGGCAGAGGGGACTAATGAGCATCACAAGATAGAAGGGATTTTTAAGGCTTTTGCCCGTGCATTGAAGATGGCAATCCGGAAAGATCCGTTCCAGCAGTCACTGCCAAGCACTAAAGGAGTTCTTTAATTGTATCAATTTTCAAATTACTATATGCAATCGATCCGCAAAAATATCGGAATTAGAAACACCGCAATATTACTAATCCATTGCCCTGATAAACAAGGCATATTAGCTGCTGTTACCGAATTTCTGAACGAAAACCGGGGAAACATTATTTACCTGGATCAGCATGTCGACCACGAAGAAAAGATCTTCTATATGCGTGTTGAATGGGAATTGGAAAAATTTGCCATCCCGCGTGAGAAAATAGCCGACTACTTTGAAACTTTGATTGCTACGAAGTTTACCATTCAGTTTTCGCTTCACTTTTCGGACCAGCGCCCAAGGATGGCTGTTTTCGTATCCAATATGTCGCATTGCCTTTTTGATATTCTCTCGCGTTATACCGCCGGAGATTGGGAAACAGATATTCCGGTGATAATCAGTAATCACGAAACATTAAGACCCGTGGCACAACGCTTTGGCATTGATTTTCATCTTGTGGAAAAGAATAGTGCAAATAAAGCTGAACAGGAGCAAAAAGAGATCGAAATTTTGGAACAATACAAAATTGATTTCGTTGTATTAGCAAGGTACATGCAAGTGTTGTCCAATCATTTCGTGGCTCATTACCCGAATCGGATCATCAACATTCATCACTCTTTTTTACCTGCATTTGCCGGCGCGAAACCTTATCATGCGGCGCACGAACGCGGCGTAAAGATTATTGGGGCTACAAGTCATTATGTAACAACTGATCTGGATGCCGGACCGATCATAGCACAGGATGTTGTCCGGATATCGCATATCGATACAGTAGAAAGTTTGATCCGCAAAGGACGTGATCTGGAGAAGATTGTTTTAAGCGAAGCGGTCTACAAACATCTTCAACGCAAAATATTGGTCTATAACAATAGGACAGTAGTATTTAATTAACAGTGGTTTGAGATGAAAAGCGTTTTTAGAAATACAAAAATTACCTTGTTGGGATTGTTGATTTTCGCGAATGCTTTTGCACAGTCGAATGTTGAAATTCCAAGGCAGGAAATACCGGCGGATTATGGTTTTATCACTAAAATAGGTGATACAATCCCCGATTTTTCATTGATCCTTACCAACGGGAAGAAAGTATCCTCAAAAGATTGGAAAGGTAAAGTGGTCATGCTTCAGTTTACGGCAAGTTGGTGTGGCGTATGCCGTAAAGAAATGCCTTATATCGAAAAGGACATTTGGCTGAAAAATAAACGGAACCCTAATTTTCTGCTCTATGGCGTCGACCGCGATGAACCACTCGAAAAAGTAAAGCGGTATCAAAAGGAAATGCCTATAACATACCCTCTTGGTATTGATCCTTTTGCTGATATTTTTGGAATTTTTGCCGATAAAAAGGCGGGGGTGACCCGAAATGTTATCATCGATCGCGAAGGGAAAATAGTTTTTATGACCCGGCTGTTCAATGAAAATGAGTTTAGGGAGATGGTCAAGGTTATTAATCTGTTACTGAAATAATTGAATTCAAATTAAATATATTCGCTTGAAAGTAGTTATTATAAAATATAATGCAGGAAATATCAGGTCGGTAGACTTCGCGCTTCAGCGGCTTGGCTTATCCGCATCTGTCACTGACGATCCGGACGAAATCAGGAGTGCAGACCGTGTTATTTTCCCTGGTGTGGGAGAGGCATCGACTACAATGAGTTATCTTCGGGATCATCAATTGGACACTTTGATTTGTGACCTTAAGCAGCCAGTTCTTGGCGTTTGCCTGGGTTTGCAGTTAATGTGTAGCCATTCCGAAGAGGGTGACGTTGATTGTCTGGGTATCTTTCCCGAGAAAGTGAAGAAATTCGTTCTCAAACCCGAAGACAAAAGCCTGTTTAAAATTCCCCACATGGGATGGAACAGCCTTTCCGGATTGAAGACACCACTTTTTGATCATATCACAGAAACCGATTATTTCTATTTTGTCCACTCGTTTTATGCAACTGTTGGCGCCGATACAGCAGCAACGTGTAACTACCTTGTTCCGTTCAGTGCTGCGCTTCAGCGTGATAATTTCTATGCAACACAGTTCCATCCCGAGAAAAGTGGTAAGATAGGGGCGATGATTCTCGAAAACTTTATAAATCTGAAGGTTTGAAAAATAGGAAGATTGAAATTATTCCGGCCATTGATATCATCGATAGAAAATGTGTCCGGCTAAGTCAGGGTGATTATCAGCAAAAAATAATTTACAACGAAAATCCGCTCGAAATTGCTAAAATGTTCGAAGGGGCAGGATTGAAAAGATTACATCTGGTTGATCTCGATGGGGCAAAAGCACATCACATTATTAATCACAGCGTATTGGAGAAGATTGCGACAAACACGAGTCTCGTTATTGACTTTGGCGGGGGATTGAAGTCTGATGAAGACCTGAAAATTGCTTTTGAGTCAGGTGCATCGATGGTGACCGGCGGGAGCATCGCGGTTAAATCGCCTGATACCTTTTTATTGTGGATTGAAAAATTCGGTGCTGATAAAATCATTCTTGGCGCTGATGCGAAAGATGAAATGATCGCTGTTGCAGGATGGCAGGAAAGTACAGGAACGGATTTGTTCGAGTTTATAGGCGACTGGTATTCTAAGGGAATCCGTAAAGTGATCAGTACCGATATCAGTCGCGACGGAATGTTACAAGGAGCAGCAACTGAGTTGTATAAAAAAATCCTTTTGAAAGTGCCGGGTACTTACCTGATTGCAAGCGGAGGCGTTAGTTCGATGAGCGATATTCACGAATTGCAGGATGCCGGAATTCCTGCAGTTATTACCGGCAAGGCCATTTACGAAGGAAGGATTACGATGAAAGAGATTGGGAAATTTATTGCTTAAACAAACATCATGCTTGCAAAACGAATCATACCATGCCTTGATATCAGGGACGGACAAACAGTTAAAGGGGTTAATTTTGTAAATATCATCAATGTTGGTGATCCTGTTGAGTTGGGGAAGTTGTATGCAGAGCAAGGTGCGGATGAACTT
>JANYLE010000066.1 GCA_025363795.1 Mariniphaga sp.
GTAAGTTAGATTTTTGAATGAATCAAACATTTGAAAAAACGACACACGATCAAAATCATGACCACCTGTAATAATCACAATTCTTAGTTTATTTGCTGAAGCATTGAAGCTTAAGAACAATAAGGCTAAGATAAAAGTAAGGATGGCCCGTTTTTTCATATTTTTTTAGTTTGAAAATACAATTGTTAAAGGTAGCCACATATCAACAATGATCTGTCATTTATTCCATGAAAATTCAATGCGTATTTCCGGAATATATCCTTTACGACTGGAGGAACTTTCGCCTTTGGAATTTATCTCAATAGAAGGGCATTTTGTATCTCGAAGGCCCGGCTTTGTTACCTGGAGAGTCGGTCTTGTATGAAAAAGAGTCGGCTTCGTCATACTGAGGGTAGTGTCCATCAAACTGTGTGCGAGGAAAACTTATCTTTGTCTTATAAAGAATGGAAAAAGAAAGGGTGTAATATTATAATACTGAAATCTATGGAAATTAAAGTGATAATTACTGGTGCAACAGGTATGGTAGGCGAGGGGGTTCTGCTGGAATGCCTGGCACATCCGGATATAATTCAGGTGTTGATGGTCAACCGGAAACACAACAGTATGCAACATCCTAAGCTTAAAGAATGTATTGTCCCCGATTTTTTAAACCTGGATCAATTCACAGACCAGTTAACCGGATATGATGCCTGTTTTTATTGTGCAGGAATAAGTTCAAGGGGATTGAAAGAGCTGGAATACAGTCATATTACTTATGATACAACAATCTATTTTGCACAGAAACTGGTTAGTCTTAATCCCCGGATGGTTTTTAGTCATGTGTCTGGTACCCTCACTGACAGTTCTGAAATAGGCAGTATCATGTGGGCACGGGTAAAGGGGAAAACCGAAAACGCGCTGATGAGGTTACCCTTTAAAATGGTATACAATTTTCGTCCCGGCTTTATGAAGCCAACACCCGGACAAAAAAATGTTAAAAGCTATTACAAAATTATCAGCTGGTTATACCCTGTCCTGCTGGTAGTATTTCCAAACCAGGTAAGTACCATGGGTGAAGTGGGACAAGCCATGATTAATAGTGTGCTGAAAGGTTACTCCAAACAAATACTTGAAATTAAAGATATTAAAGTACTGGCGAAAGCTTAATAAAGAATTCTTCACAACAAAATGGCTGCGCTCTTAGTATCCTGTTATTGGTAATTCAAAAACAAGAAAGGCAGTAACCGTGAAATGAATTGGTGATTTCATTTCACGATTGCTGCCTTTTCAGGAAACCTGAAATTTGTCGTTGCTACTTGGTGAGTTCTTCTGGCATAAGCGCAACACTGATATAATTATTAAAGTCAAATGTTCTGGCTGCCGCCGATTTTAGTGATTCCTGAGACAGACCTTCCACAACACCATCAAACTCACCAAACGATTTAAAATCACCATTTCTGTTCAGGTAATAGGTTTTGAGAGATGCTTCCCAATAACCGTTTTCACGTAAGTTGGATTCGCGTTCGCGTTTGATCTTTTCGCGCGCTTTATCCACTTCATCTTGTTTCGGACCATTTTCAATCAGGTCGCGAATGGTAGCAAAGACAGATTCTTTGAGTTCTTTAAGTTTCTCGGGAGCGGTTCCATAATAGATCGTCATGTCGTACTCCGGAATAGGCACCTTATTATAGCCGGGCTGAGCTCCGATATAATAGACACTTGATTTATCTTCACGAATGCTCTCAGTAAGTCTGGTAGTGAGTATTTTGCTTAGCGCGTCGAGTTCGATGATATCTTTGGTCGCGTAATTAAGATCCCCGTGGAACTGGATGTATTGAATGGATTTGGCTTCTTTCCCTTTATGGACAATTTTTTCAACCACACCGGCCGGTTTCCTGATGCCAAGATCAACCCAATGCTCACTGTTCTTGCTGGCGGGTAAGGAGGCAAGGTATCTCTCAACAAGTGGTTTAAGTTTTACCGGATCGATTTTCCCGACAAAAAAGTAAGTGAAAGCACCCGGATTAGCAAATCGTTCTTTCCCAATTTGTTCTATGCGTGAGAATTTCGCTTCATTCAGCATCTCCTTGGTCAATGGTTTCATGCGCGGGTGATAATTGGAAGTGACAACCCTGAAGGTATCTGCAAACGCACTTTCAGGTGAGACATCCTTATTATCAAGCTCACTTCTCATACGTGTGACATAGGAAGAAAAGGAAGACTCGTCGAAGCGGGGATGTGTAAAATAGAGATTGATGAGCTGAAAAAGGGTCTCGATATCTGAAACGGTTGATGAACCTTCGAAACCTTGCGTCAATTGCTTAATAACAGGGGAGACTGAAACTTCCTTTCCTGCAAGCATCTTTTGGAGTGTTGTCAGTTTAAAATCTGCAATCCCGCTCATATCCATAATTGTCGCAGCAAATGAGGACGAAATATTGTCTGACTGCGGATAAAGTGATGATCCGCCCCATGAATATGCGTTAAAAAGTATCTCATCATCTTTGAAATCAGTTTGTTTTAAAACGACTTTTGATCCGTTGGAAAGTGTCCATTCCAAAGCGTCGACTTCGGTGATTTTCCTCTCGCTGACCACTTTCCCTGCAACTGGCATTGTTTTCATCAATGGCTCGCTGCTGGTTTCATCCTTATAAGCTTCAATACTTTGATTTTGTATTTCGGCTAACAGGTTCCTGATTTCTGCTTCAGTAGGAGCGGGGACACCTGCAACTTCAGGCGCTGTAACGACAACAACGCGGTTCTTGTCTGTAATCCATTTTTTCGCGAGGTCATTCACCTCCTGTAAAGTGATCGTTGGCAAAAAGGTTTTATAGTATTCAAATTCAAGTTCAATTCCTGGAACGGGTTCTTTACGCATGAGGAAATTACGGCTGTACTCCTCGGCAATACTCATCGATTCTCTTTTATCCCGTTCGTTATAAGCCGACTCCATTGATTTCATCATCGCGGTTTTATTCCGGTCTAGTTCACTCTGGGTAAACCCAAACTTTTTAACGCGTTCATTCTCAAGAAGCACTGCCTTTAATCCGGCAGGAATTTTTCCCGGATGGGTGACGGCGGTTGATGTGTAAACATCTGATGGCCCAATTAAACCACCATAACCGGACTGTCCCATTACAAACGGCGGATTTTCCTTCTGTGTTAATTCAGAGAGCCTCAGATTAATCATTTGATTATAAAGGCTGTTGAGAATTGAGGTACGGTACCCATTCAACGTTTCATCAATAACCATCGGATGCTTGATGTAAACCGATGCTGCAGAATAAGTCGCTTCTTTGTCGGTAACGATTTTTACGAGCGTTTCATCATGTCCGGGGACGGGGAAGTTCTCTTTCTTCCGCTCGTTTAACTTTGCCGGAATGGCTGAAAACTTCTCTTCGATCATCTTGACCATTTTTTGCTGGTCAAAATCACCGACTACAATTATGGCTTGTAAGTCAGGGCGGTACCAGTCATTTCTGAACCGTCTCAAAACTTCAGGTTTGCAATTATCAACGATTTCCATTTGACCGATTGGCAGCCTTTCAGCATATTTCGAGTTTTTAAGAAATACTGGCAGCCATTGATTCATCATCCTTTGTTGTGCGCCCTGACCGCCACGCCACTCTTCGTGGACCACGCCACGCTCTTTGTTCAGCTCTTCGTCTGAATCTGTGACCTGGCATGCCCAATCGTAAAGTACCTGAAGTCCTTTTTGAACAAATTCCTCTTTTTCAAGGGGAACCTTAACCATATAGACGGTTTCGTCGAAACTTGTGTAGGCATTTATTTCAGGTCCCGACTCCATTCCGATCGACTCGAAATATTTAATCAGTTCATTCTTCGGGAAATTTTTAGTCCCCTTAAAACTCATGTGTTCACAAAAATGGGCAAGTCCAAGTTGGTCAGGATCTTCGAGTACCGAACCCGCTGATACAACTAACATCATTTCTGCCCTGTTTTTAGGTGTCGAATTTGATTTGACGTAGTATGTCATTCCATTTTTAAGGGTTCCCTTACTGGTCGCCGGATTAAACGGAATTCGATCTGATAATTTGAAAGGCTGCGCAAAAAGATTTATGATTGCCAAAACCAAAAGCGTGGCCAGGAATAGTTTTCTCATATTACCGATTTTTATAGTATGGAATTCAGTTTTGTATTCATATAATTAAGTACTGAAAAATTAGATGCTAAAGTATTGCAATGACCTCAATTAAATATCTTTGAATAAATGCAGATTGACGGCGTGGCTGAACCCGTCGTCGGAATGGGCAAGACTGATCAGGTATTTCAATTTGAGTTCCTCAGGTGCATTGTCGACAACATATGAATGATGCGTAAAATCAAGCATTTCAAGGTCATTAAAATCGTTTCCGATGCCAAGTGTGTTTGCCCTGTTAATGCCGGTAATCCGACAAATTTCCTCTATTCCGTGTGCTTTCGAAACTCCTTTCGGAAAAATTTCCATCCAGGTATAATCCGGGTCAAGCGGTGAGGAGGTTCTGATCAGACTTAAATCAGGGAATGCAGATTGGATTCTCTCTTTAAAAAGCTCAAATTTGTCGCTTTCGCGTGGAAAAAACATAAGCAGCTGCGAGGAAATAAAAGGTTGGTCCGGATCAATTTTAACGGCATCGCCAAATTTTCTGTGATGCGCCACATATCTTTTAAGTTCAGGACAATCATAGCTTTCCCACCATCCAAAATTGTGGTTGTCGGGTAACTCGCGTGATACCTTGAAATTTTGGTTCTCACTGATCAGAAAATGAATGATCTCTCCGGTTGTTGAAGCGGGAATTGACAACGCGCGGATCAGTTTTTGTGTTTTCCAATCCATTATCCCTGCTCCGGACGAAGCTATTACATAATCGAAAGGAGAGTCTTCGTTTAAAACCTGTCTTATTTTGAAAAGATTACGTCCGGTTGCTGCAACCCGGCACACACCTAAAACACCTAATTTTTCGAGCGTTTCTCGGTCTTTGGGGCTAATCGACTGGTCGGATTGCAAAAGGGTTCCGTCAAGATCGGTAATAACCATTTTTACTTCTGACATATATGATTGATTTTTAATATTATAAATTGCATTGTAAATGATCACAGGTTTAAATCTGTGTTTCTACTATAATCTTTGAACGAATGGACATGGTATGCTCTACATCAGTAATGACTTTTTCATTAATATTTTTTGCTGATTATTAAACCAGCATTGATCGTGAACTTATATTCAAATTTGAACAGTCCGAAAGCAAAAAAGTTTTTCACAACGGGTTTCTTCTGCTCGTTTTCAAATTTGAGAATTAATAATCTTTATTGAGAGCCCGTAAAGATTTAGATCTAAATCTTTACCAATAAGCATCTTATTAATTGTAATTTTTATCGGTCTCTTTTTATTTATAATGCATTCCGGTGCTAAATTGGAACTCACTAAAATAGAACTTTGAATTGGTTGTGACAGGATATCGGAGCTTATTTATTTAAAAAGTTAATTTCAGAAATCGATGGCCCTTTTGACCGCAATAAGAATTGAGATTTTGGTTGAATGATGTGTTTATCAAATCAGGAAAAAGAAAAACAGGCCTTATTTTGAGGGGTGTTCATCAATTGAAGTTCAATATAAATTAATTGTTAAATTTTCAAATGGCCGGATAAAATATTTGCTTGTATTCTACATTTGCAATGTTTTTTAAGCCTGATGAAAAAAAATAACCTCTGTCATTTAATTATTGGACTGTTTGCCCTTTTGCTGCCTGTCATGGCCATGGCTTGCCCAAAATCTACAGATGCGGTGATAGAAGTTGAACATATTGTGACGATTTCTCAGAATTGTGCACTTCCACAGGATTTTGACTTATCGGATTCAAATGAGGGTAATTCGGAAGTCCAGATCAGGATTCTAAGAGATGAAATTTCTGCTCCAATAAAAACGGGTTTTAGTTCCATATATATTGAAATTCAACTTTTTAGCAAGAATATTCATTACCAGATCATTACTTCTGCCCAACAGGAGTTAATCCCTTTCCATCACAGTTCGATACTCTTTACCGGGGCACTTCGTATCTGATGCTTTAAGCGGGATTTTCGTCTATCCACTTGTTTCTTTTATTAATTATCCAAAACTATATTTTTATGAATATCTATGTTGAAATTATGACCATTTATGGCATAACTTTTTTGGTTTCAATGTTTGTTGCAGCCATCATCTGGGGATTGGCCAAATTAGTTGACGCAATGCCAGAGGAAGCGATTACCCTTGAAGTTATACGTCAGAAAATGGCTGTCAGAAAAAACAAAAGGAAACAAATGATGAAAGATTTCCGCGAGACAACAGTTGAAGGTAGTGAAGATCTATTAAATTATCATCATGAGCACGCTTGAGTTCGGTAAGATGTTTCAGGGAATATATACCCTGTTTACTTCAGATGCACATATCATGTACGCCCGTATTTTCCTGATGATTCTTGGATTGTTACTTGTCTACCTTGGGAAGAAAGGTGTTCTTGAACCTTTGTTGATGATCCCTATGGGCTTGGGGATGGCCACTATCAATGCATCGACAATGATAATGCCTGATGGAACACACGGAAATCTTTTTGTTGATCCATTGGCTGTTGATGTTGATAAGTTGCTCTACTTGTTGCAGATCGATTTTCTACAACCTATTTATACGTTTACATTCAGCAACGGACTTATCGCG
>JANYLE010000067.1 GCA_025363795.1 Mariniphaga sp.
TAAAGATTCTAAAAAAGTTGTCGAATTCTCTGAAGCAATATATTCAATGCCATTCTCTAAATAAAGCTTACTAATTAGTCCTTTTGAGATAAAAAGTTCAAGACTTGAATAAATAATTTCTCTTCGTACAAACATTTCTCCTTTCCTATTTGGTACAGGTGGATGTAAACTTTTAATATCATTTGAAATATCTCCACTATGTACAGTCAAATAATCAAGGTATAAGATTGATTGTAAATCATATGATTTTGGAAATGTTGCATTCAAAATTGACAGCACTCTTAAGCCTGTTTCAAGGTTATTATTAAAAGGATTAATTTTTCTAGTATTCATTTTCCCAATTAATTTTTCCGTTATTTGATAATTGATGACATATCCCAGTCCTATCTTGCGGTTTACTTACATCTTTCAATGGATTTGATGTTATCTGTATTTGATGAGCCTTGTCCTCTACTGATTTCACTTTTTCGAAAGAGTTTGGATATGTGGTTAATAAAGTATTTGAAATTCCGTTATGTATTTCATCCTGAAATTCCTCAAAAGTATTGACAGGCAAATTATCTCTATATAAAACTCGTAGTTGTTCAGCGAAATGAAATCCTTCCCTTGCTTTTTGAAAATGTAATAAATATCCTTCATTTAATTCTTTGACGCTATTAAAATTAAACTTACCAACTGAATTATAGGCCTTAATAAGATTATCAACATAAGTAGTTTCGTGATTTTGTATATTTGATGGTATATCCGCATCAATAATTTTGGGTCTATCAGGTAAACTACCTCCAAATCGTATTAAATGATTTGGGTGTTTCGTGTGTTCTTCTATTATAGTTTTTCTTTGAATTTTACTGAATATTTTGAAATTAAATTTCTCAAAATAATCTTGTAATTTACCTTCTAACTTAATTGGTATTGCTGATATGTTTTTCTCACAATATTTTTCCCAATTAGATTTTACTGCCTTTTTCAATTCAATATCATCCAAAAGTAATTTAGAAAATGAAGTGCCACAATCTTTGGGTGCTACAAAGAAATATTCTTCAGGAACAGGAAATTCTTTCTTGAAAGTATAATAAACTATTTTTGCGAACTCAACATATACATTTGTCGGTGCAATTGGGTCTTTGTAATGTTTGCATTGATAACATTTCCATTTATAGTTTGGATTTCCCTTTGGATCTTCAATGTAAGCAATCACATCTCGTCCCATATCTCCTGCACCCCCAATTTTTTCTATCGAATGGAACTCACTTTTCTTCAAGTCAAGCCATTCTTCTATGAATTCCTCCCACTGTTGTGCCGTAAATACTTCAATTAGCTTTATTGGGGCTATCCTTAACCCATAATTAACCCTATTTGAAGATGAATAATTTGTCATACGTAATTTTTGTTCTTAGACTAGACACCAACTTGTTTATAAGAACAGAAATCCCGTACAATACATCCCAATATGGGTTTCTATATGTGGTTATTACCGTTTTTATTTATTTGTAAATGTACAAATAATATTTACCAATCATCATTCAGATATTTTATTTTTCGTGAATATTTTCCCTGTACAATCATGCCCATCTGGTTCGTTTTTTATTACATAGCCTTTTCAATTACTGAATTTCCCATCAAACATTATGCACCTTATCTGATTACCGTCTGGAAACGGGAATCTTAACAATTGCTAACACAAATCCCTATCCCCTCTCCAATCCAATCCCCACTCAATTCTTCCTATGTCTGAAATCCAACCTGCAGATTCTGCCGATTATTGAACCCGCAAACTGATCGGCCCCTCACCTTCTCCATCGCTTCCTTCCAATAATAGCGAAACGGTAACACACCTATTTACATAATGGTTCAATTTTTACGATTGCATATTTAACCGTTATGATTAAACAACCAATCGCTTTGAAGGAAGATTCGCCTGCTTTTTTGCTATAACACATCACTTTTATGGAGTAACAAAGCGCTTTTATGAAATAGAAAAGTCCTTTTATGGAGTAATAAAGCGCTTTTATGAAATAGAAAAGTCCTTTTATGAAGTAAAAAAGTGCTTTTATGGAATAGAAAAGTCCTTTTATGAAATAGAAAAGCGCTTTGATGAAACAAAAAAGTCATCTGTTTGCGTATAAAGGCGATTGCAGATAAAGCTTTATTCCTGCAAATCAGGATTTTATAGATTTTAATTGTAATGCCATCGTGGTAAGGTGCGTGTACACGGACTGAACATCAACATCGAAGCAAACGGGTGAGTATCCATGAAATGTATTGATGAATTGAAGTGTATGGACGAGTGTCCATACACTTAACAAACATAAAATTGAGCGGAGGAGAATGACCGGGTGAGTGTTCATGAACTGAACTTAAGCATCGGAGTGACCCGGTTAAGGTTTATAGTGAGGGTTTGACTTGTTCAGGTGATGAAAAAGTCAAGCCCTCACTTATTGTCTTGATCAGATGATGAATTGTTTACCACAAAGGGCGGTTTTGGTAAAAATCGAGCAGTTTGGTACGAAGCATATAATTGTATTTTGCGACCACCAGATTCAGTTGCACACGGTCGAAGTTGTTCTTTGCAATCACAAAATCGACGGTCGAAATGGCGCCATTTGTATAGCGAATTTCGGCCGCATGAAACGACTGTCCAAAATCTTCCACCTGCGACAACAGGAGTTTATAGGTTGTATAGTCGGCATTCATATTTACAAAATCCTGGACGATGGCTTGTCTTAACTGAATCCTTGCGGTTTGCGCCTGCTCCTTCACCTGAAGCTCTGCCACCTTTGCGAGCTTTAATTTATTCCTGACTTGCATATTGTTGGTCAGCGGAATCTGTAAACCGATACCAATCGCCGAATTATAGTTGTTTTTTAACTGGGTGTCGTAACCAATCGAAAGCGCATTAAAATTCGACTGCTGGCTATACACGGTTGTCTTCACATTATTGACCGTCACATAATTCGAAGTCGGAACATCGGTTGTACCGGTGAGCTGCTGTATTTTGGCAGCACTCGAATAGTTGGTATATAAACCTCCAAATACAGAGAGTGTTGGCATCATCTGTCCCCGTATTGCCTTTATATTTCTGGAAGCGCTTTCCACTTTCAGATCAGCCGATTTTACGAGGGCCAGTTGCTGTGCAGCGTTTTCGTAAACCTGGTCAACCGTTTCCACATAGGGTTGAAACAGCATCCCATCGGTAATGGCGGCCAACTGCATCCCTGCTTCATAAGGGACATTCATAAGCTGGGTTAAAGTCTGCAACGCATTATCGAGGCTGTTCTTTGTGCTTACCACCGTTAATCCGTCATTGGCAAGCTGACCTTTCATATCAAACAGATCGGAAGGCGAAATAGCGCCGTCGTTATTCTTGATCACTAAAAGATCCACTTTCTTTTGGGTGGCTTCCACCTGTTTCTGCGCAATGTTCAGTTGCTCGCGTGCACTTAGAACATTTAGGTAAGATAAAATGATATTGATCGTTAATTTATCCTTTGCATTTTGTTCGTCCATCTTACCAGCCTCATAAGTGAGCCGGTATTGCTTCATATAATTCTGGATGCTGCTGCCATGCCACAACGTAATACCGGCGTTTAACTGGTACGAACCGGCAGTGTTCTGCTCGTTGATGTAGGCATTCGAATAAGGGTTAATACTGCGCCCGTTATACTGAGTATGAGAAATCCCGGCATTCAGATCAGGCAGCATATTCGCCTTCGACTGGTTGTAATTAATTTTTGCCGATTCGGCCAGGAACCCTGCCTGCTTTACATCGGTGTTGTTTTTAAAAGCAATCTCAATGCATTGCTGCAATGTATAAACACTATTTACAGCAGTCGTATCCTGGGCTTTCGTTTTATTTACGGCTGCCAACAAAATAATTGTCAGCAGGATAGCGATTGTTTTACTAAAGTTCATCATGGTAAATATCTTTATTAATAATTTATTCGGGTGCTAAATAACGAGCATTAAAAGATGTCGTTTAAGTGCCATCGGCACGATTCATTTTGTAACATCGGATTTCAATCCGTTGAGATGAATGTCTATCGTAAATTGGAGTGCCGTAGGTACGATTCATATTTATCACTAAGCATTTATATGGGCCGAACCTACGGTTCTCATGATTACTTTATGCATCTATTCACCGGATTAAAATCCGGTGTTACAAGATTTGCCGGGGCTACGCCTCTAATGCATACTTGCGAATAAAGGTGCAATTTAAAATTCCATTCTTGCGAAAACACGGCATTTAATGATATTCATTACTTAAATGACTTTTTAATGACTATTAATGACGTTTCTATTTTTCCACCCTTCCGTCGAGCAGGTTAATAATTTTAGATCCATAGGCAGCATTCTTTTCAGAGTGTGTTGCCTGTATGATCGTGACACCATCCTCTTCGTTGAGCTGTTTAAACAATTGCATGATCTCCTCCCCTTGTTTCGTGTTCAGATTTCCGGTTGGTTCATCAGCAAGGATCAGTTTAGGTTTTGCCACCAATGCCCTTGCAACACCTACCAACTGTTGCTGTCCACCCGACAATTGTGCAGGGAACAGGTCTTTCTTCCCGACAATATTAAAGCGGTCCAATATATCAGCAACAATGGCCTGCCTTTCGGAAGACTTCACGTTCTGATAGAGCAATGGTGTTTCAATATTTTCATAAACTGTTAATTCGTCAATCAAATGATAAGCCTGGAACACAAATCCGATATGTGTTTTATAAAACTGTGCTTTTTGCTTCTCTTTCAACAGGTGTACAGGCTGGTCAAGAAACTGGTATTCACCTTCATTAAACTCATCGAGCATGCCAATCACATTCAGCAATGTTGACTTGCCAGAACCCGATGGTCCCATAATGCTGATAAACTCCCCTTCCTTAATATTCAGGTTGATGTCCTTCAACAAAAAGACCCTGTTACCACCTGAATTTACCCACTTGAAAATATTGCTTAATTTTATCATGATTGATTATTATAGATTTATTAATTATTTACTCTGTTCTTAAACTCTTTATCGGGTTGGCAATGGCCGCTTTTACCGCCTGGAAAGCAATTGTACAGGCAGCAATCAGGAACGTAGCTGCCAGCGCAATCACAAATATGCCGATGCCGATGTTGACCTGGTACGCGAAGCTATAAAGCCAGTTATGCATAAAATAGTAAGCAATTGGCGCCGCGATTATAAAAGCAAATGAAATCAATATCGCAAACTCTTTCGAGAACAGGATCATGATATTTGTAAGTGAAGCGCCCAATACT